>JAFXJE010000202.1 GCA_017532485.1 Peptococcaceae bacterium
GATGCTTTCTTAGAATTAAGAGACCGTTATCCAGATATGGTAGCTAGTCTGCGTGAAGAAAATAGTTATAATATGGTAGAAATGTTGGTTAATAAAGAAATAGACTTGGGGATTGTAATGATTTCCAATTTGGAAGAAATGAGCTTTCAACAAGCCTTTGAAAAATATAACTTGCAATTTTACAAGTTGTTTGAAGATGAGTTTCATTTTGTAGTTGGGAAGAAAAATCCTTTGTATGGCCGCGAAGTAGCAACTATGGAAGAAATGCTGCAGTATCCGTTTTTGACACGGCGTAAAATGATGAATGATTTTAATGAGAGTATGCTGCTGCGCTATAATAAAGATTTGCAGTTTATCCAGATTGATGACAGTGAAAGCTTTTTCAATTATTTAGTCAATTCGCAGGCTGTAAGTGTTATGCCAAAATGTACTTTGTGGAAAAATAGTCATGCTTTGGGTGATGAACTTCGGGTCATTCAGCTTAAAGATTTTAAGTGGACAGCCAAACTGGGATGGATTTTCCCAAAAGATGAGCAATATTCTATCGAACTGGAAGAATTTGTTGAGCTATTAGAAGAAAAATATATGAGTTTAAATATACCTTGGTAATAAAAAAACAAAAACCTCTCAATCAAAGGTTAGCAAAGAAAAGATGCTAAACCTATTGGTTGAGAGGTTTTTTCTGTTATAGTTGAAACCTATATAGCACATAAGGTTTTCCGTATTTTACAAAAAAATAAACAGGGTTTATAGTGTAAATAACGATAAGGTGAATTTATCGAATCGATAATCGTAAAGCGATTAGCAGAAATAAGTTCGCGAGACTATAAAATAAAAAATATCATATATATTTACCGAAAATATAGGGGAGGGCAGAAAAAGTAAATTCGGGTTTGCTTAAAAATCAAGGTTTTATCAAAAATTAACACAGTATAAAAAATTAATTTAAAAGTTTAGGAGATGGCAATTATGCATATGTTAACAGGTAAATGGAAAATCGTAGCAAAAACTCCATTAGGAGAAATGAATTTAGTAGCAGACTTCACAGCGGATGAAGCAAATTCTACATTTACAGGCAGTGTTTTTGATGAAGGCACTAAAAAAACTTATGAAGTTATGAACGGTGTTTTAAATGACCATCATATTTCTTATGATATGGTAATCAAATTTGGTTTAGTACCATTTAACTTCCACTTAGAAGGTGACTTTACTGATGATGGGAAATGCACAGGTGAAGGTAAAGCATTAAAAATGGAAGGTACCTACGAAGGTTATAAATTAGCAGAATAGTACCTGACTAATTATAGCTTGGTTAGATTGGGGGAAGAAATATGGCATCAAATTACAATTTGTGGGACTATTCAGTTTGGGAATTTGTCATTGCAATTACAATTTTGATGACCGGGATGATTGTTGCTAACGCAATGATTCGTTTAATCAAACCTTTGCGTAATTTATTAATTCCCGGTTCTGTATTAGGTGGCTTTATTCTGTTCTTTGCTTTTTCTGCTTATAAAGCAGCTACCGGCGAAACTTTGGTTGATACTTCTACTTTAGAATTATTGACTTATCACGGTTTGGGCTTAGGCTGCACAGCAGTAGCTTTGAAAACAGAAAAACATTCTGGCAGAAAACATGCACAAAGAGATATTTTTAACTCCTCGTTAGTGACAACTTCTTCTTATATTGTGCAGGCATTAGTAGGTTTAAGTGTAAGCTTTGCTTTATCTTTTGTTTTGTTAGATGTATGGCCAGCTTCTGGTATGTTGGTACCAATGGGCTTTGGTCAAGGTCCTGGGCAAGCCTATAACTGGGGTCATACTTATGAAATGAGCTGGGGCTTTACAAACGGCACTAGCTATGGTTTAAGTGTTGCTTCTCTTGGTTTCGTAGCTTGTTCCATCGGGGGCGTAATTTATCTGAACTTGATGCGTGTAAAAGGCAATTTAAAAGCAGTTTGCCGTGTTGGTGATGATGTGGAAGATGATTTGTGTCCTGAAGATGTATCAGGTCCAAACGAAGTTCCATTGTCTGACTCTTTAGACAAATTGACAGTAGAAATGGCATTGGTATTTATCACTTACTTTATTGCTTTTGGTTTAACTTATATTTTGAGTGGCTTGTGTGACCGTTCTGGTATGGATTTGTTGATTAGTACCGTAAAACCATTATTGTGGGGCTTCAACTTTATCTTTGCTGCTTTAGCAGGTGTAATTACAAAAGCAGTTTTGAGTTTCCTCGGCAAAAACAACTTGGTTGAAAAACAATATGTCAACAATATGTTTATGGACCGTATTTCCGGTTTATTCTTTGACATTATGATTGTTGCTTCTATCGCAGCAATCAACTTAAGTGCTTTCAAAGAACAATCTTTCGTTATTCCGTTAATTGTAGGCTGCTTATTGGCAACCTTGGCTACTTACTTCTATGTAGACCATGTAACAAAAATCTTGTTCCCTACTTACAGCGAAGAATCTTTCTTATCTCTGTATGGGATGTTAACAGGGGTAGTTGGTACCGGTATTATCTTACTGCGTCAGATTGACCCTAAATTGGAAACACCTGCAAGTACAAACTTGGTATTCCAAACCTTGTGGGCTTGCTTAACAGGTTTCCCACTCTTACTGCTGATGGGCTTTGTACCACGTTCTACAGGTTGGATTGTGGCAGCCTTAGGTATCTTTGCAGTAATGTTCCTTGTCTTCTACGGCTGGATTCGCTTGGCTGGCAAGAAAGTTGCAAGAGACGGCGAGTAATTTAAGTTAAGTAAATAAATAAAAATATATACAAATTAAAAGGAGATGCTATTATGCAAAAACAAAAAATGACAGCTTCTGAAGCGATTTGCGAAACATTAGTTGCAGAAGGTATTGACCATGTAACTGGTATCGTAGGTTCTGCTTTTATGGATTTATTAGACTTGTTCCCAACAGCGGGTATCCGTTTCATTCCAGTTCGTCACGAACAAAGTGCTGCGCACATGGAAGATGCTTATTCCAGAATTAGTGGTAAAGCTGGTGTATGTATCGGTCAAAACGGCCCTGGTATCACCAACATGGTAACATCTGTTGCTGCTGCTAACATGGGTCATACACCAATGGTAGTTATCTGCCCATCTGCTGGTACAAAAACTGTAGGTTGGGACGGCTTCCAAGAATGTGATACAGTAGGCGTATTCAAACCAATCACAAAAGGTACAGTTCGCATTCCTCATCCATCCAGAGCAGCTGACTGCACAAGAACAGCATTCAGAATGGCTTATGCTTTAAGAGGTCCAGTATTATTAGATGTTCCTCGTGACTACTTCTACGGTGAAGTTGAAGACTACATCTTAGAACCACATCAATATAGAGTTGATGATAGAGGCTGTGGTTCTCCAGAATCTTTAGATAAAGCTGCAGAATTATTCTCCAAAGCTGAAAGACCAGTAATCATTTCCGGTCGTGGTGTTGTTGACACAGATTGCCAAAACATCGTAGCTGAAATCGCTGAATTAATGACAGCACCAGTTGCTTGCACTTACTTGCATAACGATGCTTTCCCAGCTGATCATCCATTATGGATGGGTCCAATTGGTTACATGGGTTCTAAAGCTGCTATGAATACTGTAGCTGAAGCAGATGTAATCTTAGCTATCGGTACTCGTTTATCCGTATTCGGTACAACACCACAATACGATATCGACTACTTCCCAGAAACAGCTAAAATCATTCAAATCGATATCAACCCATTAAACATTGCACGTACACATCCAGTAGAAGTTGGTATCATTGGTGACGCTAAAGCAGCATCTATCGAATTATTAGCAAGATTAAAAGCATTAGTTGGTGACAAAGCACCAGTTCAAGAAAGATTAGACATGGTAAAAGAACGTGTAGCTGCATTCGATAAAGAAATCGAAGATTTAGCTATGGAACCAGGTACACCAATGAACCCACGTCGTGTATTATACGAAATTGCAAAAGTATTACCAAAAAATGCAATCGTATGTACAGATATCGGTAATGTAGCATCTACAGAAAACAGCTACTTGAAATGCTACGAAGGTAAAAAACACATTGCTGCATTAACCTTTGGTAACACAGGTTTCTCCTACCCAGCAGGTTTAGGTGCTAAATTAGCTGCTCCTGACTGCCCGGTAATCAACATCGTTGGTGATGGTGCTTGGGGTATGAGCTTACATGAAGTAAGTACAGCAGTACAAGAAAACATTCCAACAATCTCTTGCGTATTCCACAACACAGCATGGTGCGCTGAAAAGAGAAATCAAATTGACTTCTACAACAACCGTTTCGTAGGTTGCGATATCGAAGCACCAGACTTCGCAGAAGTCGCTAAATCTATGGGTGCTCATGGCGTACGCGTTAGCACACCAGAAGAAGTTGGTCCAGCAATTTTAGATGCAATTGCCTTAAACAAACCAACTGTAATCCAATTCGACGTTGACGGCACTCAATTAGCTCCTCCATTCAGAAAAGATGCATTGAACTTGCCTGTTCGTCACTTAGAAAAATATGCTCACTTAGATTACAGAAACTGGGATAAATAAGAATAAAATCTAATACTTCTAGTCGGTACCTTTGGGTACCGACTAGGGGGTTATTTCGATAACAATTAGGAGGAAAAGAAAATGGCACTGGTTAATGGTGGTAAATTAATCGAAAAAGTCTTCTCTAAAGAAGGCGTAAAATATATCTTTGGTATTCCAGGTGGTCACATCTATCCAATGATGGAAGCTTGTGAAGAAGCTGGTATTAAATTTATCGGCGTTCGTAACGAAATGAATGCTGCATTTATGGCAGAAGGTTGGGCTTTTGCTACTGGTAAACCTGGTGTTTGCACAGGTACAGCTGGTCCTGGTGCAACTAACATGGTTACAGGCGTTGCTAACGCTTATTGCAACCAAGCACCTATGATTTGCGTTGGTGGTAAAGCTAGAGTATCCGAATACGAAAGCAACCAATTACAAGACTTCAACACAATGGATGTTTTCAAAGCTTGCAGCAAATATGCAAGACAAATTCCAGACGGTGCAAGAATTCCTGAATACTTCGGCAGAGCTTTTGCTGAAGCAAGAAGAAACACTCCTGGTCCTGTATATGTAGAAATTCCTAGAGATAAAGTAGAAGCTGCTATCTATGATGAAGATACAGTTTATTTACAAGAAACATGGCAATGCGAAACTAGACCTGCAGCAGCAGCTAGTGATATCGCCAAAGCTGTAGAAATGATTAACAATGCTAAAACTCCTATTGCTATCGTTGGCTCTGGTGCATTCTGGTCTGACGCTGCAGAAGAAGTAACAGCATTTATCGAAAAAGCTAACATTCCTGTATTTACAAGAAATGCTGCTCGTGGTTTAGTTCCTGACTATCATCCATTAGCAATGTGCATCGGTTCTGACAAACATCCAGTATGTGCAGCAGCTATCGAAAATTCTGACTTAATCATCATGATTGGTACTCGTACTGGTTATACTTTATCTAAAGAAGCATTCCCAGCTGGTGCTAACATCTTAAGAATTGATATCAATGGTGCGGCTATTTCTGACCAATTAGATATTAAATTAGGCTTAGTTGGTGACGCTAAAACAATCGTTGCTCAATTAACAGAAGCTATGGCTCCTGCTGACCACAGCGAATGGGTTGGTCAATTAGTTGAATCTCGTGACGCTATGATTGGCTTTATGGGTCAAGCTTTCACAAGCCCACAAGTGCCAATTCATCCATTAAGATTATGCTATGAATTAAGACAACGCATCGATAAAGATACAATCATCGTTATCGATGGTGGTGACACAGCTTCTTGGGGTAATATGTTGTTACCTGCAATGGGCCCTGGTCAAATGTTAACAATTGCTACAGGTAGTTTTGGTCCTTTAGGTGTAGGTGTTCCTTACGCTATGGCTGCTAAATTAGCTCATCCAGACAAAAAAGTTATCTTGTTAACAGGTGACGGTGCATTCGGTTATGGTGCAAGTGAATTAGATACAATGATGCGTTATGGTATTAATATTACAACTGTAATCTTAAATGACGCTTGCTGGGGTATGATTAAAAACTCCGAAGCAAAACGCAGCGGTGAAGATAAAGAATTCGTAGGTTTATACTTAAGAGAAACTCACTACGAAAAATTTGCTGAAGCTGTTGGTGGTTACGGTGAATTTGTAACTCAGCCAGAAGATATCGGTCCAGCAATTGACCGTGCTTTAGCTCAAGATAAACCATCTATCGTTAACGTTATGACTGATGTTAAAATCGGTTTTGCATTCTAGGAGGCGACATCAATGAGAGAATTTAAAAAAATCGGTGTAGTTGGTTCTGGCACCATGGGTCATGGTATTGCGCAAACTTTCGCTGCTCATGGTTATGAAACAGTAGTAGTTGATGTTAAAGAAGAAGCATTAGAAGTAGCTAAAAAAATGGTAGCTTCTAATGTAGAAATTATGTTGGAAAATGAATTCATTACAGCAGAACAAGCTGCTAATACAGAAAAATATCTGTCCTATTCCACAGAATATAGTGCTTTAGCAGATGCTGATTTAGTTGTAGAAGCTGTTCCTGAAGTTCCTGAAATTAAAAATGCAGTTTATGCTTCCTTAGATGCTGCTTGCCGTCCTGATACAGTATTAGCAAGTACAACATCTGCTATGAATGTTTATGATGTAGTTCAAGTAAGCCATCCTGAACGTGTATTAATTGCTCACTTCAACAACCCATCTCATGTAATTCCATTAGTAGAAGTTGTTGCAGGTCCTGATACACAACAAGACTTATTAGACGATATCAGAGCATTATTATTAAGCATTGGCAAAGCTCCTGCAGTATTAAATAAATATGTACCAGGTTTCATTGTAAACCGTTTGACAGCTGCTTTATTGCGTGAATGTTCTTACTTAGTAGACAACGGCTTAGCTTCTCCAGAAGACGTTGATACAGCATTTATGGCTAACCAAGGCTTGAAGGCTTCCTTCGAAGGTCCATTGGAATTAATGGATTACATTGGTTGGGATGTAGCTGCAGGTGTAGGTCAATTAATTTATCCTACATTATGTGATGACAAACAACCAAGCCCAATGGCAGTAAAAATGCTGCAAGCTGGCAACTTGGGAATCAAAACCGGTAAAGGTTTGAAAGATTACTCCGGTAAAACAAGAGAAGAATTAAATGCTCAAAGAACCTTGAATGTATTGAAAATTTCTAAGACCACAAAAGAAATTCTTGCAAATAAATAATCAATGATATAAAGTGTTTAATAGTGTGGATTTATCTGCACCGTTAAACACTTTATCGTTTACATATTCATTTTTATGATAAAGGAGAGAGTTTTGGTGGAAGAACAACAATTTACTTGCAATCATTGTGAAAATCATTGCAGTATTTCTTATGAATTAGATGAAAAAACCTTGGCTAAAGTGAACGGTTATTTATGTCCTAATGGGATGCTTCGCTTAATGAAAGAACTTCTGCCTATGAATCAGAAAAAAGGAGAACAGCACTAGATGAAAACTTTGTCGGTTAGAAATATTGTCCTAATTGCGTTATTTGCAGCCATAGCTTTTGTCTTAAACAGCATAAAATTATTTACTATGCCTTATGGAGGAAGTGTTAGTCTTTGCTCTATGATGCCTATTTTATTGTTGGCAGTTTTAATGGGTAATAAGGTGGGTATTATTGGCGGGACTGCTTTGGGGATTTTATCCATTATTAATGGTGTTTATATTATTCACCCAATCCAATTTTTATTAGACTATCTTTTGCCTTATATGTGCTTGGGCTTAGCAGGTTTTGGTGGTTATCAAGATAAAAGAAAAGTATTTCTCGCAGCATTGCTGGCAGTAGCTTTAAGCGTAACTTGCAATATTCTTTCCGGTGCAGTTTACTTTGGCAGTTATGCACCAGAGGGAATGAGTCCGTGGGTATATTCTATTGTTTATAACTTACTGACCAATGGTGTAGAAGGCGCTTTTAGTATTGCAGTATTATTGCTTTTGCCGTTACAACGTTTTTCGGAGATAATTAATAGAGGAAAATAAATAAAAAAACCTAGGAGACATTGAATTTTGAGCCGACCACCAAATCTAATTTTGGTGGTCGGCTTAATAAGTGACTTCCTAGGTTTTTTCTTATTTTTCGTTGGAAATAGTAAGCATGGAAGCGGAAAGATCATGAATTTGTTTTGTATCTTGGATAACCATATCCATATTTGTTTTGTAAGCGTCGATTGCCTCGGCAATAGTGTCAACTGCTTGGCAATTGCGCTCGGAACAAGAATTCATATCAGAAACTTTATTTTTCAAAGACTCAAACAAAACATCCACTTCGGAGATATTGTTATTTTGTTCTTCAATATTTTGATATAAGGTTTCAAATTGTTCGATAACATCACCAAAACCATTTTCTAGACCTGCCAAAGTAGTTTGTGAATCGTAAATTACTTTTTCACTGTCAGTGAGATGAGTAGTAGTAACTTCAATTTGTTGAATCATCTCTTGGACAATAGTACCTACTTGTTTGGAACAACGGTCGCTTTCAACAGCCAAATCCTGTACCTCGGTAGCAACTACGGCGAAACCGGCTCCGGCTTCACCGGCTCGAGCAGCCTCAATAGA
>JAFXJE010000203.1 GCA_017532485.1 Peptococcaceae bacterium
CCACGCGAATAGCACATAAAGCAGAAGTATAACCCATTTTGCGAGAATTAAAAAAGCCTGACATACGACGAATAATATTTTCTTGTTTCATTACAGCAATACGGTCAATTACTTCCTGCTCTGTAATTCCTTTGCCAATTTCCTCTGCCATTACTTGATATGGACGATGACAAATAGGAATACCTCGCTGTAAAATCATCAAAATATCTTTGTCAATTTGGTCAATCTGATACATCTATCCACCTAACCTTCCTGATTTAAGATGCACAGTGGGTCTGCTGTCATATAGTCTCCCTGATGATAATATGCAGCTCTCGCCCGACAGCCACCACATTTATGCTGATAATGACATTGACCACACGCACCGTCATAAGCCTCTGTCCGTAAGGTTTTAAAGACAGGATGATTAGCCCAAATTTCATCAAACGGTGTATCTTTCACATTCCCGATTTCCATTTTCATATAAGCGCAAGGCTGAACATCGCCTTTTGGACTGATAATGCAGTAAGACACCCCTGCCAGACAGCCTTTGCTAAAACGCAAATTCATCCCCAGCTGTTCAGCTACACGCATAAATTGTGGTGCGCAAGTAGGCTTAATTTCAATATCTACGGTCTGAGCTTTACGCATAATTCTTTGCAGCAAAGCTTCATATTCATCACGCTTTAAGGCTTTAGCTTCAATCTGTTCCCCTCTGCCTGTTGGCACTAAAAAGAAAATATGATGAGCTTTAGCACCCATTTCTACAGCAAAATCTGTTAAAGCTTCTACTTCGTGTTGATTCCAGTCCATAACTGTTGTATGAATTTGAAAACCTACACCTGCTTCACGACAATTTTTCATTCCTTCGACAGCTAATTCCCAAGCGTTATCTAATTTTCGTAATTCGTTATGTTTCTCTTTATCCAAACTATCTAAACTTATTCCTGCACCCATCAAACCTGCTTCTTTTAACTTTCTTGCTACTTCTGGTGTAATCAAAGAACCATTAGTACCCAAAACAGGTCTTAAGCCCTTTGTCCCTGCATAAGCAATCAATTCAAAAATATCAGGTCTAGTCAAAGGCTCACCACCACTGAAAATCATGACTTTAAAGCCAGCGCGAGCAATTTCATCAATCAATTTTTTCGCCTGTTCTGTATTTAATTCACCCAGAGCAGCCTCACCAGACTCACGATAACAATGGTCGCAAAACATATTGCATTTATTAGTTGTATTCCAGGAAATAATCATTTATTTTCCTCCCATTTGGCATTCTTCATCAGTCAAATAGCAAGCTGGGTCATAACCCCAGAAATCACCAGTTACAGCTTCACCTCTAGCACGGAAATTACCGTTGCAAACATTCAGCCAGTTACAAGTACGACAACGACCTTGCAATAAAGGCTTACGGTCTTTCAAACCAGCTAAAATCGGATTGGATAAATCAGTCCAAATCTCTTTAAATGGTCGTTCTTTTACATTTCCTAAATTATGATGCTGGGTAAATTGGTCAGGATGCACATTCCCCTCGTTATCTACATTGGAGAAAGCAATACCAGAACGATTGCCACCATTCATTTGCAGCAAATGATAAATATATTCAGCTCGTTCAGGGTCTCTGTCCTTAAATTTCAAATAAAGGTAAACGGCATCCGCATGGTTGTCTACCATTAATACTTCTTTTTTCAAGCCGCGTTTAGCAAAATCTAAAGTTCTTTCAATGATTAAATCCATAACTTCTCTTGTTTCTTCATGAGTCAAATCATCATGCACAATAGCATTGCCACGACCGGAATAAACTAAATGGTAGAAACAAATGCGGTCAATATTTTCTTCTTCCATCAAGTCCATAATAGCGTTGATGTCTTTGTAATTGCTTTTATTAATAGTAAAGCGCAAACCGACACGTTGACCTACGGCACGACAGTTGCGAATACCTTCGATAGCTTTATCGAAAGCACCTTCCACTCCACGAAAATGGTCATTAGCTTCTCGCAAGCCATCAATACTGATACCTACATAACCTACACCAATATCTTTAATTTTTTGTGCTATCTCAGGAGTAATCAGAGTTCCGTTAGTAGATAAAGTTGGGCGAATACCTTTTTCCACTGCGTGCTGCGCCAAGGTAAAGAAGTCTTTTCTAATTAATGGCTCGCCACCGGAAAACAGTAAGGAAGGTACATTAAAATCTGCCAATTCATCAATAAATTTTAAAGCTTCCTCAGTAGTCAATTCATTTTCATATATTTTACTTTCGGAGCTGGAATAACAATGCTTACATTTCAAATTACAAGTGCGAGTATAATTCCAAGATACAACAGGACCTCTGCCTTCACTCACCCCATGTTTTTGATTTTTGGAAGCTGGTGTATAACGCAATTCATCACCGTAATAAATATCGCCGGTCAACATTTTAGTTAAGCTTAACATAGTCTACCTCCAATTAAATATTATCCTTTTGATTATACTATATATGTACCTAGAAAAAAAGACAAAAAAAAGATGCCAAACCAGAAATGTCCGTTAGCATCTTTTAGCAAAGCTAGTCGATTGTGTGTTTGATATTTTGTTGACTATTGCGAATTACTTCACGACTTTGCTTGTATACATTATAAAGGTTTCCTCTCATTTTGACAATCCTTTTCTTTCTAAAAGTTTTTTATTATATAAATTGCCCCAATATCAACCTTTTTCTTACTTTTTTATCTAAAATGTCTTTTTCTCTACTAGTCTTACGGAAATTTGATAGGAAATAAAGAGCAAAATACTTACCAAGGCAATAACACCGACTACCAACAACGCTAAATAATTATTAAAAATATTTTCGAGCTGTCCGACAGCATTTTCCTGACCTACCAAATTCAGATAAGAAACAAAAATAGCTGCGATAGCTGCTGTCACGCCGCCTATTGCTCCGACCGTCACCAACAATGCCTTGCGAGCAGTAAAACGATACACTAACGGAATTACCAATGCAATACACACCAGATTAAAAGCGTATAAAGTCCCTATCGTTACTACAGCTGCCTGCCAGCCATTTTCTTGCAAAAATAATTCCAAGACCAAAATCAAAGCGGAAACCAGCGTTGCTAACAACAAAAACATAATATACTTAACTTGTACCAGCTGCCGTCTAGATACTGGTAAGGCAAAGGAGTATTTGTCCCAATGATAGTATTCATCATAACTGATTAAATTAACACAAGTTATTAAGACTGCTACCGTCCCAAAGCTGCGGCAAAAGCCGAAGTCATCGCTACTCAAATAATCACAGATAGCAAAAAAGATAAAAATAAAAGTAAATTGTTTCCCGATATCTCGCAAAAGCAAAAAGTCTTTTTGTAATAAACCACCCATTTTATCCCTCTTTTCTCCGATTGTAATAAATCATGACATCTTCAATACTTGCCGGCTCCACCGAAAATCCTTGCGGCAATTTTGCACGCCAAACCAAAGCTTCTTCCCCAAATTGATGCTGCCGTACACCTACTACAGCCTCGGCAGGCAATTCTGCTGTCATATTTTTATTGCCTCGCACAATACCATATTCTTCGCGCAGTAAATCTTTTTCTTCAGAAAATACAATTTTTCCCTGATGAATATATGTGATATAGTCACAAACTTTTTCCAAATCACTGATAATATGGGAAGACATCAAGACAGAACATTGTTCATCCTGAATAAACTCCAATAATAAATCTAAAATTTCCTCGCGAGCTACAGGATCTAAGCCACTGGTAGCTTCATCTAAAATTAAAAGCTTTGCTTGATGCGATAAAGCCACTGCCAATTGCAGCTTCATCTTCATCCCTTTAGAATAAGTTTTTAAAACTTTTTTATCCGATAAGTCAAAGCGAGTACAGAAATTTTCAAAAACTTTATTATCCCAATTTTGATAAATCTTGCTCATAATCATGCCGACTTCCCTGCAGTTAAAGGTTTCCGGATAAGGAAATTCATCTAAAACTAAACCAATTTTAGCTTTTTCACTTAACGGCAGTTCTTCCAGTGCGTAACCTAAAATTTTTATTTGACCACTGTCTTTTTGCTGCAAACCAAGAATAAGTTTCATAATCGTAGTCTTACCGGCACCATTTTCACCAATCAAACCCATAATAGTTCCAGCCGGTAAAGTAAAAGTTATATTCTGCAATTTGAATTGTTCAAATTCTTTATTCACACTCTCCAATTGTAAAAGATTAGACATTTTCTTGCTCGCCTCCCCCAATTAATTGCAGCATTTCCTGTAATTCCTCCAAAGATAAATTACATACGCGTGCTGCTTCTACTGCCTGCTGTAAATAGCCCTCTATTTTTTGCAGTTGTTCTTCTCGCATCAACTCTGCATTTATGCCAGCAACAAAACTTCCTTTGCCAGTCATCGAAATAATATATCCTGCTCTTTCCAATTCTTCATAGGCACGCTTTGTCGTAATAACACTAATTCTTAATTCTTTAGCTAATAAACGCATCGACGGTAAAGCTGTCCCTTCTGCCAAAATACCGGATACAATTTGTGCTTTGATTTGTTGAAATATTTGTTCATAAATAGGCTGCCCATTATTATTACTTACTTGAATATCCATTTTGACACCTCTTTTCTATATTGTATATATTCATTATATACAATATACCTATTTTGTCAAGCATAAAAAAACTCCCCTTGCTCAAGGGGAGCTGTCGTACCCAACTGTTCTTTAGGCAGGTATGACTGAGTGGATTATTCAATAACCTCTCAGCCTATGTCTTCATTTTTTTATCCTTCTGTATATCGTGCCAAAAATTGTTTTGTTCTTTCCTCTTTTGGATGATTAATTACCTCATCAGGTGAACCTTGCTCTACAATCACACCACCGTCCATGAAAATAATTTGGTCAGCTACATCCCGAGCAAAAGCCATTTCATGTGTAACAATAATCATTGTAGTTTTCTGTTCAGCCAAACTTTTAATTACTCGCAATACTTCACCAGTAAGCTCTGGGTCAAGCGCAGAGGTCGGTTCATCAAAACAGAGGATATC
>JAFXJE010000204.1 GCA_017532485.1 Peptococcaceae bacterium
AGCTTTAAGTGCAGGCAAATTTGATTTTGTACGCAAAAATTTTCAATCAGCAATGCAGCTGGGTATTTTAATTGTTTTACCAGCAGCAGCAGGCTTAGGTGCTTTAGCTGAACCTATTTGTATTTTGCTTTATGACCAACCCGCAGCAGGAGTGGCTTTATTATGGTCAGCCCCTATTGTTTTAGTAGTTGGTGTTTACCAAATTAGTTCTGGAACCTTGCAGGGCATGGGGAAAGCTATGATTCCGATGTATAGCTTATTGATTGGGGCAGCAATAAAAATTGTTTTGACTTATATGTTAACACCGATAGCTCTTTTAGGAGTGCGTGGTGCGGCTATCGGGACAGTAGTTGGTTTTGCCGTAGCTGCACTGCATAATCTTTATCATGTGACTAAGGGTATTGGTAAAGAATGGTTTACGCCAACTTATCATGTAGTGAAGCCTTTAATCAGTGCTGCAGTGATGGTTGTTTTGGTTATCTTGAGTTATCAAATTTTATGGCTGATGTTAGGCAGTAATGGGACAGCTACTTTATTATCAATTATCATTGGTGCTGGCAGTTATTTTGCAGTATTATTGGCTATTGGTGGTGTGCAGGTAAATGTCCTGCGACAAATCCCTAAAGTAGGCAATAAGGTTGCAAATTTATTATTGAAATTAAATTTGGTGAGGGAAGAATAATGAGTCAAGAAATAAAACCTTTATTGGATGTTATGGATGCTTTATTAGGTGAAAATGGCTGTCCATGGGACAAAGAGCAAACCCATCAGACTTTGCGCAAAAATTTATTGGAAGAAAGCCATGAAGTGATTGAAGCAATAGATAATGAAGATATGATGCATTTGCAAGAAGAATTGGGTGATTTATTATTGCAAGTAGTATTTCACGCAAAATTGGCTGAGCAGGCAGGACATTTTAACTTTCAAGATGTGGTTGACGGGATTAGTGATAAATTGAAACGTCGTCATCCACACATATTTGGAGATGTTAAAGCAAATAATGCAGAGGAAGTGCTGAGCAACTGGGAAGAAATTAAGAAAAAAGAAAAAGCTGCGAAAGGTGAAGAAGCAGCAAAAAGTATTATGTCTGATTTACCACCTACTTTACCTGCCTTGCTTAAAGCAGAAAAAGTGCAGCAAAAAGCGCATCGCGTGGGTTTTGATTGGGATGATATCGAAGGACCTAAAGCCAAAATCTATGAGGAAATGCAGGAAATAGAGGATGCTAGACAAGGAAATGGTGATGTTGAGGAAGAAGTTGGCGATTTACTTTTTTCTGTAGTTAATATGGCACGCTTTTTGCAAGTAGATCCGGAAAAAGCACTGACAATGACTACAAATAAATTTATTCGTCGTTTTAAGGCAATGGAAGGAAAAATAGGACTAGACAAAAAGAACTTTGCCGATTATACTGTAGAGGAACTGGATATGATATGGAATACAGTCAAACAGGAAAACTTTTAACATCAGGGGAAAAATGTTGGAGTGAACAATAATTCTTTGATGTGGAGTATATATTTTTTATTTATTTTAGGAGGGATTTCAGTGAATAAAACTGAATTAGTGGCAAGTGTTGCTGAAAAATCTGGATTAACTAAAAAAGATTCCGAAAAAGCTGTTAATGCTTTCTTGGCTGCTGTAACAGACAGCTTAAAAGCAGGTGAAAAAGTACAATTAGTAGGTTTTGGTACATTTGAAGTAAGAGAACGTAAAGCTCGTAAAGCTCAAAACCCACAAACAAAACAAGAAATTACCATTCCTGCTACAAAAGTACCTGCATTCAAAGCTGGTAAAGCTTTAAAAGAAGTAGTAGCTGACAAATAATTAAAGTAATAAAAGAGGCTGGGGCATTTTGTGTCCCAGCCTTTCCTGTAAAGGTTGGTAGAATATGCGTTTAGATAAATATTTAAAAGTATCCCGCTTAATTAAAAGACGGACTGTAGCTAAAGAAGTATGTGACGGTGGTAAAGTGAAGATTAACGGTAATGTTGCTAAAGCCGGCAGTAATGTCAAGGTGGGCGATAAACTTCTGATTACTTTTGGGGAAAGACAGGTACAAGCAGAAATTTTAGATGTTCGGGAAAATGTAAAAGCAGACGAAGCGAAAACTTTATATCGTCTTATTGAGGGTACAGAAATTGATTAAGAAAACCTCCTTTGTGTCATAATAAACACAAAGGAGGTTTTTTACGGTGAAAATGAAAACAAAATTAAGCTTAGTGTTGGTAATAGCAACGGTGGCGTTGAGTTTATGGGGATGTAGTCGCAGCGAAAAAGAGCAAAATAATAAGCAGCTTGATGATGATGCAACGATAACTTTGTACCAGCATGAGTCAGGCGAAACAGTAGAAATTACTTTAGGGGAATATTTATGTGGTGTTGTGGCAGGGGAAATGGATGTTAATTGGCCGCAGGAAGCATTGGCAGCCCAAGCAATTGTTGCTCGCACCTTTACCTTGGAAAAAATAGAAGATGGAGGCGTTCCTGCACGAGGGACTGATGCTTCAACTGATATTCATGAATTTCAGGCCTATCAGCCACAAAAAATTAATGATAAGGTAAGAAAAGCAGTGGAAGAAACAAGTGGTAAGGCTATCTATTATAACGGCAATTTGATTAAAGCGTGGTTCTTTGCGGATGGTGGTGGTAAAACCGCTGCCTCGGCAGTTGAAGGTTTAAGCTACGATAAAGAAGAAACACCTTACATTCAAAGTGTAACAGACCCTGGAATTGAGCTGGAGGAAAATGAAAATAAACAATGGAGTGCTGAATTTACTATGGCAGAAGTAACAGAGGCCGTAGAAAAGGTAAGTGGACAGAAAAAGGAAAAGTTCACTCAAGTAAGTATTGTAGAACATGGTGACTCGGGGCGCGCCACTAAAATGCAATTTGACGATTTAATAGTAGGTGTACCAGCGTTGCGTTTAGCTTTGGGTGGTGAAAAAATGAAATCTGCACTGTTGACGGAGGTTAAAATAGTGAACAGTAAATTATATTTAACAGGGAAAGGTTACGGACATGGTGTAGGGATGAGTCAATGGGGAGCTAGAGCCTTAGCCGAACAGGGTAAAACAGCGGAAGAAATAATCCACTATTTCTTTAAAAATATAGAAATAAGATAGTGGCAACATTTCTAATAGTCTCCCCTAAATCATTATTGACGAATAATTTTTTAGATGATAGTATATAAATATAGAAAGAGCTGTTGCATGATGACAGCCCGAAAGATATTGTTTGAGGAAATTACCCCGTCAACATTTTCTGGGTGAGGACGGGGTAGTTTTATGCCCAAAAGGGCTATATGCTACTTTTTGCCACTGATTAGGGCGAAAATGGCAACTAGCAGCATACCGAATGTAAACATACAAGTAAGTGCATCATAAGTAACCATATAATCACCCCCTATACAGGGCTACCGTCCACTGCCTCCATTGTCTGAAAACAATGTGCAACAACTCCAACTGTATTATATCGTACGTTTGTTCTTGAAACAACGATTTCTTTATTACAAAAATCGACAATTGCCCGACACCTTTCTGGTCGAGTCTCTTACTCACTTAGGAATGGCAATGTCGCTATTATAGCATATAAATTTTGGAAAAAACAATAAAGAGGATGGGAGCAGCTTCCCATCCTCTTTATTGTTTTAACCTTGTTGTTTCAGTAAATCACGAATTTCTGTCAATAATTCTTCCGTTGTTGGTGCTGGTGGAGCAGCAGGTTCTTCAACAGCAGGCTCTTCCGTTTTTTTCTTCAATTTGCTGATCTGACGCACAAAGTAGAAAATGCAAAGAGCAATAATGAAAAAGTCAAAAATATTCTGAATAAAGTTACCATATAAGATTGCTGATTCAGCTTTAACTACAGCACCTTCAGCATTAGTTACAGCAGGAGACAGGACTAATTTTAAAGCTTTAAAATCAGTACCGGCAGTAAAAAAACCAAAGAAAGGCATAATAATATCATTAACTAAGGAAGTTACAATTTTACCGAAAGCAGTACCGATAATAACCCCGATAGACATATCTAAAACATTGCCCTTAAAAGCAAATTCTTTAAATTCTTTCCACATAAATATTCCTCCTAATACAAAAAGAGGCTGGGAAATTTGCCCCAGCCTCAGCAAAAACTACATTTTGCTGCCCATCATTGCAGCTAAGTCGATAACACGGCAGGAGTAACCCCACTCATTGTCATACCAAGCGATTACTTTTAACATATGGTCATCAACAACCATAGTGGATAAACCATCAACGATACTGGAACGGCTGTCGCCATTGTAATCGATAGATACTAATGGTTTGTCAGAGTAGCCTAAAATACCTTTCAAGGATGTTTCGCTGGCTTCTTTTAATAATTGGTTAACTTGTTCAGCAGTTACAGTTTCTTCTAATTCGAAAACAACGTCAACTAAAGAAACATTTGGTGTAGGTACACGCAAAGCAAAGCCATTTAATTTACCTTTGGTGCTTGGGATAACTTCACCCATAGCTTTAGCAGCACCGGTAGTAGTAGGAATGATGGATTGAGCACAACCACGCGCTCTGCGTAAATCTTTATGACGGTTATCTAAGTTTTTCTGGTCATTAGTAAAGGAATGAACTGTAGTCATTAAACCATGCTTAATAGTAAAGTTATCGTTGATAACTTTTACAACAGGTGCTAAGCAGTTAGTAGTGCAGGAAGCGTTGGAAACTACTTTGCAGTCATCAGTATAAACTTCTTCGTTTACACCCATAACAACAGTAGCATCTACATTTTTACCAGGTGCAGTAATTAAAACTTTTTTAGCACCATTTTCCAAATGTACGCTTGCGTCGTCACGACCTTTGAATTTACCTGTACTTTCGATAACTACATCAACACCAAATTTGCCCCAAGGCAGATTTTTAGGGTCGCGGTCAGATAATAATGGAATTTCTTTACCATCAACGATTAAGCTGTTTTCAGTAAAGGAAACTTCACCTGGATAAGTACCATGAGTAGAGTCGTATTTGAACAGATGAGCAGTGCTTTCTGGGTCTGCTGTACTGTTGATTACAACTACTTCCACATCTTCATGTTGCATGGCAGCTCGTAAAGATAAACGACCGATACGACCAAAACCATTAATAGCAAGTTTTGTTGTCATAATTTATACCTCCAAAAATAATATATAATAAATGTAGCCAAAAATTATGTTATATACATATCTCATTCATTATAACTAGTTTAAGTGTAAAAATAAAGACCTTGACAAAAATATTCAAGAAAGATATAATCAAACGATATGTAAGTTACTTTATATTGTAGGTAAGGAGCGTTACAAACATGACTGAAAAGGACGTTATGCTGACCCGTGATGGTCTGGAAAAATTGGAACAAGAGCTGGAAGAGTTACGCAGTGTAAAGCGGACCGAGGTGGCAGAACGCATTAAAGAAGCCATTGCTTTCGGTGACTTGAGTGAAAACTCTGAGTACGATGATGCGAAAAACGAACAAGCTTTTATTGAAGGCAGAATTTTAACTTTAGAAAAAATGATTCGCAATGCTAAAGTTATCGAAGAAGATGTACAAGTAGAAGGTGTAGTATCTTTAGGCTGCTTCGTAAAAGTAAGAGATATTGAATTTGATGAAATCATGGAATATAAAATCGTTGGTACAGTAGAAGCTGACCCAATGGATAATCGTATTTCCAATGAATCTCCTGTTGGTGCTGCCGTATTAGGTCGTCGTGTAGGTGAAACTGTGGATGTAGCAACTCCAATGGGTCTTGTAAAATTTGAAATTTTAGAAGTAAGCAACGGTTAAGCAGCTTTAGAGAGGAGGAAACGGTATGGCAAAAGAAACACAAGCAGAAAACGCATTAATTAAGGTAAGAATGGATAAGTTGGAGGCGTTAAGAGAAAAGGGCATCAATCCTTTTGGTCAACGTTTTGAGGTGACTCACCATACTCAAGATGTGCTGGAACAACAAGAAGCACTGATTGCCTCCGGGGAAGAAGTTGTAATTGCCGGTCGTTTGATGGCAAAACGTGGTCAGGGTAAAGCTGGTTTCGGTAATGTACAAGATGTAACCGGTTCTATTCAGATTTATTCTCGTCAAGATGTAGCAGGGGAAGACAACCACTGGTTATTTAAAAAAGCAGATATCGGTGATATTGTAGGTATTCGTGGGACAGTATTCGTCACAGAAAAAGGTGAAACTTCTATTTCTGTGCGTGAATATACAGCCTTAACTAAATCTCTGCGTCCATTGCCTGAAAAATATCATGGCTTGACTGATGTTGAATTGCGTTACCGTCAACGCTATGTAGACTTGATTATGAATAAAGAAGTACAAAACACATTTGTACTGAGAAGCAAAATTATTCGCTATGTGCGTGAATATTTAGACAACAATGGTTTCTTGGAAGTAGAAACACCTGTATTACACACTATTGCTGGTGGTGCTAATGCAAGACCATTTATTTCCTATCACAATGCTTTAGATATGGAATTATATATGCGTATTGCTCTGGAATTACACTTAAAACGTTTAATCGTTGGTGGTTTAGAAAGAGTTTACGAATTGGGCAGAGTATTCCGCAATGAAGGTATTGATACTCGTCACAATCCTGAATTTACTATGATGGAAGTATATCAAGCTTATGCTGACTATCATGATATGATGGATTTAACTGAAAATCTAGTTAAGTATGTAGCTGAAAAAGCTTTAGGTACTACCATGATTACTTATGGTGAATATGAAGTGGATTTAGGCAGTCCTTGGGCAAGAATTAGCATGAATGATGCAGTAAAAGAACATACAGGCTTGGATTTCAGCACCTTCACAACTGATGAAGAAGCTAGAGCAGCTGCAAAATCTATCGGTGTGCCTGTAGATGATGATATGCCAAAAGGTAAAGTATTGAGTGAAGTCTTTGAAGAAAAAGTTGAAGAAAAATTAATTCAACCTACCTTCATTATGGACTACCCAATCGAAGTATCTCCATTGGCAAGAAGAAAAGATGGACAGCCTGAAGTAACAGACCGTTTTGAGTTATTCATTGTAGGTCGTGAACACGCTAATGCGTTCTCCGAATTAAATGACCCAATGGACCAAAAAGGTCGTTTTGAAAAACAATTAGAAGAAAAAGCTAAAGGTGACGATGAAGCTCATCCAATGGATGAAGATTACATCAATGCTTTAGAATATGGTTTACCTCCAACAGGTGGTTTGGGTATCGGTATTGACCGTTTAGTTATGTTATTGACCAACTCTCCATCTATTCGCGATGTAATCCTGTTTCCTACATTAAAACATAGAGCGTAAATAATAAAAGCATCTTTCCGTTTTTTAGGAGAGATGCTTTATTTTTTTATTGTATCAACTTTATCTTGACTCTTATCTTTGCTTATTGTCTTTTAATAATTTCTTTGTAAAAATCTACACCCATAGGTAACGCACCTTGGTAGATATTTTCATTTAAGCCGTGGATACTGGCGTATTGTTGCTGGTCAATATAAAGTGGGGCAAAGCGAATACAGTTATCAC
>JAFXJE010000205.1 GCA_017532485.1 Peptococcaceae bacterium
AGGTAACTCAGCTTTACAATTAAAGCCATGGAGCAGGCGTGACAAGCAAAGAGTAGCAAAAGCCATTGTGCTGGCGATTGCAGCGTTACCTTTATTTAACCAAGATGAAAAGCCAAAATAGTTGCTAAGGCGATAACACTGCCTTCCAAAACAATATTGAAAAGAAAATTTTTGTTCAGAATAGCTGCCTGCTGTGAACGTGGTTTTTCTTGCATAACTTGGTCATTATGTGGTTCCAAACCTAAAGCTATAGCTGGCAAGGAGTCGGTCAACAGATTGATGAAAAGCAAGTGGACTGCAGCAAAGGGTACAGGCAGGCCCCGTAAGGAGGCGTAAAGAACGGTTAAAATGCCCGCGATATTACCAGAAAGGAGAAAATGGATAGCTTTAGTAATATTGGCATAAACATTGCGGCCATTTTTGACAGCATGGACAATGGTAGCAAAATTATCATCGGTTAAGACCATATCTGCAGCATCTTTGGCTACTTCTGTGCCAGTAATTCCCATGGCAATACCTATATCTGCTTGTTTGAGGGCAGGGGCATCATTAACACCATCACCAGTCATAGCTACTGAATTGCCCAAGTTTTGCCAAGCACGCACAATCCTAATTTTATGTTCCGGTGAGACACGGGCATAGACACTGACTTTGGGAACTAATTTTTGCAGTTCTTGTTCATCCAGATGTTCCAGCTCACTGCCCTCGACAGCCGTAGTATCAGGTGTTAAAATACCAATCTCTTTGGCAATAGCAGAGGCTGTAACTTTATGGTCACCGGTAATCATAATTGGACGAATACCGGCAGCTTTGCATTGAGCTACAGATGCAGCTGATTCTTCTCTAGGTGGGTCCATCATAGCAACTAGACCTAAAAAAGTCAAATCATCTTCCTCATTAAGCGTTAGTGCAGGACTTTGCAGGCGACGATAACCAAAAGCCAGTACGCGTAAACCTCTTTCGGAAAATTGCTGATTAAGATGTAAAATATTTTCTTTTTCTGCTGGACTTAACTGCGTACGTTGAAGCAGCACATCGACGGCACCTTTTGTAATTAAAGTTAAACCTTCAGGAAATTGATGAACGGTAGACATTAATTTGCGTTCAGAGTCAAAAGGTAATTCTGCTAGACGTGGATAACGTGCACGAATATCGTCGGCATCCACTTGCTTTTCTTGGCCCCAAGCGACTAAAGCAATTTCTGTGGGGTCCCCGATTTTCTCCCCTGCAGAAATAGCAGCATCATTACATAACAATGCACTTTGCAGTAAAAATTCTTCATTCTCTGCTGCATAAAAATCTTGAACAGTCATCTTGTTCTGCGTCAGAGTGCCTGTTTTATCAGAGCAAATAATAGAAATACTTCCTAAACCTTCAACGGCTTGGAGTTTGCGAATAATAGCGTTTTCCTGCGCCATTTTTTGCGTGCCGAAAGACAGCACAATTGTCACAATGGAGGAAAGTGCTTCGGGGATAGCAGCTACAGCCAAAGCAACGGCAAAAAGAAAGGCATTGAGAATATTTTCTTGTTGAATAAAAACATTAACAGCAAAAATCAAGCTGCACAAACTTAGAATAATAAAAGTCAAGGTCTTGCTGAATTTATCGAGGCTTATTTGTAAAGGTGTTTTTTTAGCTTTCGTTTCATTGAGCAGAGCTGCTATTTTGCCGATTTCGGTAGCCATGCCAATAGCTGTAACGACAAATTTGCCTCGCCCGTAAGTCACAAAAGTACTGGAAAAAACCATATTATTTCTATCGCCTAAAGGGACATCATCATTAATTTCCCCGATAGATTTTTCAGCAGGCAAACTTTCTCCGGTTAAGGCACTCTCAGCACATTTTAAGCTGGCACATTCTAATAATCTACCGTCAGCACAGACGGCATCACCAGCCTCTAAAAGCACAATATCGCCGAGGGTAACATCATGGGAGGGAATTTGCAGTAATTTA
>JAFXJE010000206.1 GCA_017532485.1 Peptococcaceae bacterium
CGTCGCTGGCGAAGAAAAGAGTCTTTAAGACGGACTTTATTGCGTCGTCCCGACTTACTGCAAAAGTATGAACACGATAAGGAAAGTTTAAAAATGCTGGCTGAAATAGAAGCCGAATTAGCAGAAACTGAATAAAATGGGATTGAGACATTTTGTCTCAATCTCTTTTTTTAATTGTAGATGATTACAGCTTATGTTATAATTAAAAGTAATATGATGTCGGAAATGAGGAGGGTAGGGTTTATGTTGTTGAAAAAGCGTATTATAATTGTTGCAATTTTATTGACTTGTATTTCTTTGGCTGTAGGTATTAGCATTTATATGCTGCACGGTGAATATCGCAATGAAACATGGACAATACCTGAGCAAAAACAATATGAACAAACAATAAAGGTTGTATCTGACCTTGACTATCCACCATTTTCTTTTCTTGATGCAAACGGCAATCCTGCTGGCCATGATGTAGAATTGATTTATGCTATCGGTGAAAAATTGCAGATGAATATCGATTTGGAATTAATGGGCTGGGATAAGGCGATGGATGCGATTAAAACAGGGGAAGCAGATGTAATTTTAAGCATTGCGTATTCTTCTTCGCGTTTAGATACAGTTGATTATTCCGTACCTATTTCCAATGAGGAATATACGGTCTTTGGTCGTGATATGGCAGAATTTTCTTTGACAGAATTAAATAAGAGTTCTATCGCCATGATGAGCAGTGATAGTACAGCACAGGCAATAATTCAAAATTATCAGTTGGATAATAATGTATTTCGATGCTTGAATTATCTTGAAGCATTTGTTCTTTGGTCAGCCAATAAATGTGATTATGTAATTGCACCATACAGTATAGGGACGGCTATTTTACAGCAATATGATTTGATAGATATAGCTCCTTATGACAAAAATATCTATAATAACATTTATGCAATAGCAACCTCCAAGGGTAATGAGGCTTTGTTAGCTCAAATTGATGAAGCTATTTATCAGCTCGGCAAAAGTGGTCACTTGGAAGAAATGCAGCATTATTGGTTTGTTGAATATCTAGATGGAGAAAGTATAAAAACTGTAGTGAAAGAAAACAGAGCTATGCTGGCGATAATTGTTTTATTGGTAATCTGCAGTTACTCTGCTCTGTTGTTGATGTATGAAGCAAAAAGAAATAATGCACTGAAGAAAAGATTTGACAGTGAACGCCAAATTAATTCCTTGAAATTACAGCTGGAAACGGTACTGCGTGGTAATAGTGGTGGCTTTTGTGTGTGGGAAATTGATAGTGATCGGCAAGCACGTTATCTTTATGTCAGTGAATCTTTATTAGGTTTATTGGGGTATAAGATGGACGAAATGTACGGTAAAAAACATTTAGAATTAATGGAGATTTTCCAGATAGAAGATCTTGATGAAGCTGACCGAGAAAAATTACCGCGTCTGCAGGATGGTGAAGATTATAGTTTGCGTTATACCGTAAAATGCAAAGACGGCACACGAAAATGGATTGCCGAGCATGGAAAGATGATGCTGGATGAAAAAGGTATCCGCAAATATTATAGTTTTTATCAAGATATTACGACTTTTGTAGAAAATCAAAATTTAATGAAAGAAATTGCGGACAGTTTGCAGCAAGAAAGAGCTAGATACCATGATGCTCTGCTGTATGACAGTATTTGCAGTTATGATTTTGATGTTACTGAAGGCAAGTTGGTTGAGCCTATCATGTATGAAAATGAAGACTTGATTGAAATGATGGGAATGTCGCTGCCGGTTGCTTATGATGTATTTTTTGATCAATGGCAGAGAAAATATAAGCCTAAAGTTTTATACGGAAAAATTGAAAATCAGTATTGCGATGCCTATATTGATGCATTTAATAGAGGTAAACATCATATTGAGTTTGAATATTATATTCCTGCAGTGAAACGATATGAACGAAAAATAGTCTTTTTATCGCAAAACGAGCAAAATGGGCATATTATAGCTTGTACTATTCTTAAGGATATGACCTTTATTCGTCAGGCTGAAGAAGATGAACGTTTAGCCTTATTGCAGTTGACAGAAGCAGCTGAACAAATTGCCAAAGGTAATCTTGACCTTGATATTGAGTGTAATGTTGATGGTCAAATAAAAATTTTAGCAGACAGTTTCCGTAAAACAGTAGTTGAACTGAAAAAACGGACAGAATATATTAATAATTTAGCTTATATGGATATTTTGACTAATACACAAAATAAAACAGCTTATACAAATGAAGTAGATAAATTGGAATATCGTTTGGCTACTGAAAAAGTTGTAAAATTTGGTGTAGTGATGTTTGATGTTAACTATTTGAAAGAAGTTAATGATATTCAAGGTCACGAAGCAGGTGATATGCTGATTAAGGTAATTTCTGACTGTATCAAAGATGCTTTTGCTCCGTCAACAGTTTATCGTATCGGTGGCGATGAATTTGTTGTCATTACCTATGAAGATGAAATAGACAAAATGTTTACGCGTGTTAATATGCTGGAAAACAGAATTGCTGATTATAATCGGGTAAATAAAAATAACTTCTTATATGGTGTTTCAGTAGCTGTCGGTTATACGGAATATCAGCCAGCGGATGACATGAGTTATATTGATGTCTTCAACCGAGCAGATAACCTAATGTACGAAAACAAGAAAGTCAAAAAGCAAAACTTACAAAGAAGAATTTAAAAATTATTTTAAATTCAGCTGCTTAAAAATGATACGAGGCTAGGACGGTAGTTTTGTCCCAGCCTCTTTCTTTAATAGAAGGATGGATAAGAATGAAAATAATTGCCCATATTTATACAGATTTTCCGGAAAAATTCGGGATACCACGCCAAAGTGGTCTAGTTCCTTCCTTGCAGGCTAAAATTATTTTTGAACCAGAATATCGTAATCCTGATGCTTTGCGTGGCTTGGAGGGTTATTCTCATATTTGGCTGCTGTGGCAATTTTCCGAAGCTATTCGGGAAAATTGGTCGCCGACAGTACGCCCTCCACGGCTAGGTGGGAAAAAGCATCAAGGTGTATTTGCTACGCGTTCGCCTTTTCGACCTAATCCTATAGGCTTATCTTCCGTAAAATTGGAACGGATTGAGCTAGACAGCAAAGAAGGTCCGATAATTTATATTTCTGGTGCTGATTTGATGAACGGGACACCAATTTATGATATTAAGCCGTATTTGCCTTTTACCGATTGCCATCCGGAAGCAGTTGGTGGTTTTGCTGAAAATTATGCAGATTATCATTTAGAAGTGCAAATAGCAGAAGAATTATTAGTTCAGATACCTTCGGAAAAAAGAGAAAGTTTAATAGGTGTTTTAGCTCAAGACCCACGCCCATCTTATCAAAATGATGAAGAAAGAATTTATGGGATAAGTTTTGGTACACAAAATATTCGTTTTCGGGTAGCAGGAAATATCTTGACAGTAGTAGCAGTTGAGCAGTTAAAGGCGGCAAAGGAGGAGTTATGATTTATTTACTCTTGGCAATTTTCAGCAGTGTAATGGTTTCAGTCACAATGCGTTTAAGTACCAATAAAGTGTCAGGAGACATTAGTATGCTAGCAACGAATTATCTGATGTGCGTTGCCATAGCAGGAGTATCTATTGGTTCACAACAATTATTTCCTTTGGCTGCTGATGGTTTGGGACAAACTTTACTTTTCGGGGGAATAAATGGCTTTTTATATGCTTTTTCTTTTATCTTATTTCAAATGAATGTGCAGCGAAATGGTGTTGTACTTTCGGCTACATTTATGAAATTAGGCTTATTAGTGCCTATGGTGCTTTCTATTTTTCTTTTTCAAGAAATACCGACTTTCTTACAGCTAATAGGCTTTAGTATAGCTATCGTCGCTATTATTATGATTAATTCTGTTTCTCAAGAAGAAAAAACAGAAGCAAATTTCACTTGGGGGTTAATCTTGCTGCTGTTAGCAGGTGGCTGTGGTGATGCTATGTCCAAAGTCTTTGAAGAAATGGGTAATCCACTCCTAGCGGCACAATTTTTATTTTACACTTTTTTGGTAGCTTTACTATTTTGTTTAGTCTTAGTAGTCAAACGCAAAGAAAAAATCGGGAAAAATGAAATTTGCTATGGTTTTTTAGTAGGTATTCCCAATTATTTTTCGGCTAAGTTTTTATTAAAATCATTGAGTGATATATCGGCAGTCATAGCGTATCCTACTTATAGTGTAGCCACTTTATTTATTGTGACGGTAATTGGGGTAGTATTTTTTCATGAACGTTTAATGCAGCGTCAATGGCTGGCTTTGGGTCTTATTTTGATTGCGTTGATTTTATTGAACATAGTATAATAAAATGCGAATGGGGGATATTTATGAAATTAACAGTTTTAGTAGATAATTTTACTTATATAGACCAGTATTATCATGGCGAGCCAGCTGCCGCTTATTATTTAGAGTTAGAAGACAAGCGAATTTTATTTGATACTGGCTATTCTGAGATTGTTTTAAGTAATGCTGAAAAAATGGGAATTGATTTGAGTAAGCTGACCCATATTGTTTTTTCTCATGGGCATGATGACCATACTCGTGGCTTTAAATTTTTAGCCGACAAAATTGATTTGGCGAATGTTGAAGTAATAGCTCACCCAGCCTGTTTTTTGCCGAAATATTCAGGTGATTTATATATTGGTGCGCCTTATTCTTTACAGGAAATGCAA
Source organism: Peptococcaceae bacterium (assembly GCA_017532485.1). Classification (GTDB taxonomy): domain Bacteria; phylum Bacillota; class Peptococcia; order Peptococcales; family Peptococcaceae; genus RGIG6463. The sequence continues at coordinate 4,693 of JAFXJE010000206.1, forward strand.
GCAAAAACAAATTTCAAACCTTTGGCAGAGAGCTATGCTTTAACTGATAAACTTATTTATTTAGGTCAAATTCCCAGAACTAACGATTATGAGAATAAAGAGCCGATAGGCAGCTATGAACAAGACGGTAAACGAGAAGCAGACTATTTATTAGATGATACTGCTTTGGCATATCGGACAAACGAAGGTTTATTCATTATTACAGGTTGCTCCCATAGTGGTATTTGCAATATTATTGAATATGCCAAAAAAGTATGTGGGGAAGAACGTATTTGTGGTGTTTTAGGTGGATTTCACATTTTTGAAGATGATATGCGCTTAGCGAAAACGGTAGAATATTTGGAAAAATGTAATTTGCAGAAGCTTTATCCTGCTCATTGTGTATCACTTATTGCAAAGGCTAAAATGATGGCGAAATTGCCCGTAGTGGAAGTGGGCGTTGGTATGCAGTTGGATATTTAAGAAAGGCTGAAAAACGATGAAATTTTATTTTGCACCTTTAGAGGGTGTCAGTGGTTATATTTACCGTAATGCCTATCATAAACATTTTGTTGGTTTTGACCGTTATTTTACACCTTTTATAGCCCCTAAAAAAAATCAAGCACTGAGCAGCAAAGAATTGCGAGATGTTTTACCAGAAAATAATCAGGGCATGACCCTTATCCCTCAGATTTTAACCAATCAAGTAGATTATTTTTTAGCAACTTCGCAAAAATTATATGATTTAGGTTATCGGGAAGTAAACTTGAATTTAGGGTGTCCATCTGGAACGGTAGTCACCAAAAAGAAAGGTGCCGGTTTTTTAGCGGAGCTGGACCGTTTAGAGCATTTTTTGACAGATGTAACGGAAGAATTAAGCAAAATGGGAATGGCTCTTTCGATCAAAACTAGAATAGGTTTGCAGGAAACAGCCGAATTTACGGAAATTATAGAGTTATACAATGAATATTCTTTAGCAGAATTAATAGTTCATCCACGTCTGCAAAAAGAACAATATACAGGTAAGCCTCATTGGGAAATTTTTGCCCAAGCTGTTGAGCAGAGTAAAAATTCCTTGTGTTATAACGGGGATATCTTTACTGTGGAAGATTATCAGCGTTTTTGCCTGGATTTTCCACAAATAGAAAGGGTAATGCTAGGGCGAGGTGTCTTGCGTAATCCTAATTTACTGGCAGAAATAAAAGGGGAAAAGCTCGCTGACTTTAATAGATTGAAACAATTCCATGATGATATTTTTCAAGGTTATCAGCGTGATTTTTCTGGTGAAAAACCGGTAATTTTTAAGATGCGAGAATTATGGGGTTATTTATTGCCACTTATCCCCGAAGGTAGTCAGTATGCTAAAAAAATTCATAAAGCAGACAGAATTAAAGAATATGAGCAAATAGTAGAGCAAATTTTTTCTGTCCAATAGGTATTGTTTGATAAATTTGGAGAAAACTATTGACAAAATAGGTAATTAGCATATAAATTTATAATAATCGTTAATATGCGAGTTTTATTGGCAAAAATAGAGAAAAGGAGCAAAAACATGGATATTGAAAAACAAAAAGAAGAAGCAATAAGCCGTCTATCAGCATTTTGGCAGGCATATCACATTAATCCAAATATTAAGCGTTATTTCAAGGAAGATGGGGATGTGTATTACTCTTATGTAATCGACTCTGATATCCCTGAAGCTGGTTTAACTGGTTTGTTAGATAGAGCTTTGAGCAGAAAAAGAGTAGCAGAAGTGATTGAACGCTTCCAAGCAGAAACAGGTGCTTTGGTTTATCATTGCATTGAATATAAACCAAACATCATTTGCTTATTGTATGTAGGCAAAAATGAAGAAGAGTGGGAAGCTGAACGCTTGAAAAAATCTGGTCTTAATGCTTATGTATATAACTTCGCAGCTGCTGAAGGCGAAGAAGGCAAAATCAGAAATATTCATATTTCCAGTTACCAAGGTGTAATCGTTCGCGTTGCCTAAAAAATAGTCAAATAAAAGGCTCTCCTTTGTAAGGGGAGCTATTTTTATAGGAGGCTCATAATGTTAAAAATTGCTTTTTGTGATGATGATTTAGAAATTTTAAATGAGCTAAGTATTTTAACAGATAAATATCGTTTGGAAAAAAATCAAGATATTCAGTATATTGCTTTTCAAAGTCCATTTGAATTAATGGCAGAAATTGAAAAAGGAATGAGTATTGATATTTTATTTTTAGATGTGCTGATGCCTGGAGAAAATGGAATTGATGTTGCTCAAGAAATTCGCCAGTATGACAGTAATATGAAAATAATATTTTTGACTTCATCTCCTGAATTTGCTGTAGAATCTTACACCGTAAATGCCTATTTTTATCAGCTAAAACCAATTTGGGCAGAAAGTTTTTTCCGACTGCTGGACCAAGCAATAGCCGAATGTTCAAAAGAAGAAAAACAAGGCTTGATTATTCGCTGTAAAAGTGGCATTACAAGGATTGATTTAGATAAATTGGAATATTGCGAGGTAATGAAACGTACCTTAATCTTTCATTTAAGTGACGGCACAGTTTTGGAAAGCAATGGCAGCATGGAGGTCTTATGCAGCGAGTTGGAACAGTACTCGTTTTTCCTGCGACCTCATCGCTCGTATTTGATTAATATGGAGTATATTCAGAATATTTCTGGCAAAGTAATTACGCTGAGGGATAATACGGAAATTCCCATTCCACATGGGAAATATGCGGAAATTAAAGATTTATATCTGCAATATGCTTTTGAGAGAAAGCAGGTTTTCATGCCATGAATATCATAGAACTATTGAATAGTACCTCAGTGGGTATTTTTGGGATGGTTTTGGCAGCAGCTTTCTGCGATATCCGTTGGACAAAACAGAAATATATATTTATAGGCAGCAGTATAACCTTAATTCTAATGCTGCAAGGGATAGTATATTATTTCTTTGATGTGGAAACGGTGCGATATATATACCCGTTAATTACCCATATACCTTGGGCAATCGTTTTGTATTTATTAACTAGACAAATGCTGTGGTCATGGATTAGTGTTTTTACAGCTTATCTTTGCTGTTATATTCGCCGTTGGCTGGCATTATTTATTGTCGCAGCAGCATTTGAAGGCAATTTGATGCAAAATTTAGTAGAGCTGCTGCTTACTTTACCGTTGCTTTGGGGGTTAATCAAGTTTGCAGCACCAGCAATTCGGACAATTTCTCATTACAGAATTACTACCCAATGTTTATTTGGAGCAGTTCCTGTTATCTGTTATGGGTTCGATTATCTTACTTCAATTTATACTAATTGGTTCCTGCAAGGAATTCCGGTAGTTACTGAATTTATGGCATTTTTATGCAGTGTGGGCTACTTAATTATCGTAGTTAATGTTTTGGAAGAGGAACGCAAGTACAGCCAGTTAGAGCAAGCACAGCATAGTCTGCATTTGCAGGCTGAACAAGCAATGCGAGAAATAGAATTGCTGCGAACCTCTCAGCAAAAAACAAGAATTTATCGCCATGATTTGCGTCATCATCTGCAATACATTTTATCATGTTTGGAAAATAATCGTCTTGAGCAGGCTAAAACTTATATTAGTGAAATTTCAGTAGAATTGGAAAAAAATAAAGTTAGACAATTTTGCGAAAATGAAGCAGCAAATCTAATTTTGTCAACCTTTGCTGGAAAAGCTGAAGAACAAGGCATAGTCATGACGGTTAAAACAGCAATTCCACAGACAATTCATCTCTCAGAAAGTGACTTATGTGTACTGCTATCTAATGCTTTAGAAAATGCCTTGCATGCCTGTCAAAAAGTAAAAGCGTCAGCAAAATCTGCAGTTATTGAAGTTACGGCGTATGAACAAAACGGCAGAATTTTTTTGCAAATAATCAACTCCTGTGCTGAAAAAATAACTTTTAATGACGGTATCCCTACTACTACTAGAGCAGGACATGGCTTTGGCGTTCAAAGTATTTGTATGCTGGTCGAAAAGTATCAGGGTATTTATAACTTTTCCTCTGCTGAGGGTCAATTCATTTTAAGAATCTCCCTTTAAGAAAGTTGATTTGGAACATTTTGGGGTCGATTCATGACAAGGACTTCTTTTTTAGTTGATGTGTGTTACACTAGAAGCAAGTTAATAGTGCAAGAAGAAGTCATCAAAATTTAAAAGTCTAGAGGAGGGGTTATGATGAAAAAGTTTTTAGCACTTATGTTAACAATGGCAATGTCTTTCTGCTTAGTTGCTTGTGGTGGTGATGAGCCAGCAGTTGAAGAACAACAACAGCAGCCAGCTCAACAAGAGCAACAGCAGCAAGAACCTGCACAACAGGAACAACAAGCAGCTCAAGAAGGCGAAACAGCTGCAGAGCCTTTATGGAACTATGCGAATGTAAAAGTTCCTAGCAATATCGTAGGCACAACTTGGAATTTATCCGGTGGTTCCTTCGATGGTGTTGAACTGACTCAAGAAGAGTATGAAGCAGCATTAGAACAATACGGTGGTCAATGTGCATTTTACTTTGGTGAAGACGGTGTAGCTAAAATGCTGCAAGGCGGTGGAGAATTAGTAGGTACTTGGGAATATGCAGATGAAGATGGTTATGTTTTAGGCGTGGTATTTGAATATAGCGGTCAAGAATTGCGTTATGCTTGCGTATTCACAGATATGAGTACAAATACTCCAGTTATGATGATTGCAATTAGCGATGCCGAAGGTCAAGAAGGTTTATATTTTGATATGGATGAACACTAATTAAGTGTTTGACAAGAATTATCTAAATATTTAAAAAGTAAATTATTTAAATGAGTCCTATAAACGGATACGGAGTAATCCGTATCCGTTTTTCCTTTAGTTTTATTTAAGAAAGGAGTTATTATGGAAATTTTAATTATTTTAATTTTAGTAATTGCAATAATTGCTTTTTGGGTTATCTCTACTCAGCGTAAATTAGTAGTTTTAGACGAAAATATTAATAATGCCATGAGCCAAATTGGTGTGCAGCTTTCCTCCCGTTTTGATGCTTTAACAGCTTTGCTGGATATTACCAAAAATTATGATGAACATGAGTCTACAACTTTGATTGAAACTATAAAATCTCGTCGCAGTGTCATTACTGCCAAATCTAATCCTGATGATGTCTTAAAACAAGAGGGTGTAATCAGTGAAGCTTTAGGCAGAATTTCTATGGTGGCTGAACAATATCCGGAATTAAAGGCAGATAAAAATTATGCCAAACTGATGGATGCTGTAGACAGTTATGAAAAAATGGTACGGACTAGCCGTTTAATTTATAATGATTCTGTTACAAAATTAAATAGAGATATTCGGATGTTTCCAACCAGTTTGATTGCTGGAATGTTAGGCTTTAGTCAGCGTGAATATTTGGAAACAGTAGAAGAAAAGGCTGATATGCCAAGTATGAAATAAATAGTAAGGCAAGGTGATCATGCCATGAAACGTTATTTGAATTTGCTGGTGGTTTTTCTCGTTTGTTTACTTTTAGTTCCAGCTGCACCAGCTTGGGCAGGCAACCAAGTAATTGAATTGAATATTGATGTAGCACTGGAGAATGATGGCTCAGCTGAAATTACACAAGATTTTTACACCTATACCGATGAAGGTACAGAATTTTACATGGAACGTTTAGACAGTGGTTACTTAGAATTCACTGATTTTTCTGTTTCTGATGAAAATGGTGCTTATTTGATTTTATCGGAAGATGAATGGGATATAGATGCTTCTTTTGCTGAAAAAGCCAATAAAGCAGGGATGCGTTCCATCAGTGGTGGTAAAGAATTGTGTTGGGGCATTAGCGAATACGGTGAGCATCATTATACAGTAAAATATAAAATTCATAATTTAGTTACTGCTTACAATGAAGAAGATGGTTTTAACTATCGTTTTATCGACCCTTATCAAGAGGTTTTTCCGACCAACGCTAAAATTACGATTTATCGTCAAGACGGTACACCTCTAACTGACGAAGAATGTGATATTTGGGCGTTTGGCTATGATGGTCAAATTCAATTTGAAAATGGGAAAATTATCGCGTGGACAGAAAGTTCTTTAGATGGCAGTGCCCATATGACGATTATGGTTGGCTTTGCCAAAGACTTATTTGCACCTGTGCATATTGTTGCTGATGATTTTGCAACAGTGAAAGATAATGCTTTTTTAGAAAGTGATTATGACAGTGAGTTGACAAAAGAGGAAGCACTAGCTCTGATTACCCTTGTTTGTGGTATGATTGCTATTTTCTGTGGCTGCTTAATTGGTTATCCAAAAAACCAAAAACGCAAAAATGATAAAATAGTTAACAGTACGGAATATTTTCGCGACATTCCAAATAATGGCGATTTGAATGTGACAAAACTATTAGGCTGTAATTTGGGCTTTTTCGAGGAAAATGGTTATTTGGGTGCAAGAATTTTACGCTTAATTACTTTGGGCAGCTTGGAGCCTGAATATATTGGCAACGCCAAGGATAATCTTACTATGCGTTTAGTAAGAGAACCACACAATGGTGATGCTTATGATGAAGCAGTCTATACCTTTTTACAAGCAGCAGCTGGCAGCGACGGCATTTTACAGGCAAATGAAATGGAAATCTTTTGTCGGAAGAAAGATAATGCTAAGGCATTAAACAAAATTTTAGATGAAGCCAATAAAGATGGTAAAGTAACCTTAGTGCGTCAGGGCTGTTTAAAAGGTTCTAAATGTGAAAAAATAAAAGATTTGACTCCAAAAGGTAATGAACAGTTGAATGAAGTGTTAGGCTTAAAACGCTATTTACAAGACTTTTCCTTAATCGCGGAACGCCAAGTTCACGAAACGATTATTTGGCAGGACTATATGGTTTATGCTGTATTGTTTGGAATAGCCAAAGAAGTCATGACTCAGATTAAAGTACTTTATCCTGAACAACTTGAAGAAATTGAAACTTATCAACGTTATATTTTATATTCAAATCGGTACAATACTGCCATGTATAGTGCTGTAGAAAAAGAACGCCAAGCTCAATATGCTCGTTCGATGGGTAGTGGTGGTCGAGCTTCCTTTGGTGGAGGTGGAGGATTTTCCGGTGGTGGCAGAGTAGGTACGCGTTAAAAGAGAGGATGAAAAAAATGGGTTTATTCAGTAGTAAGAAAAATTTATGTCCGATTTGTGGCAATCCAACACCACGAATTTTTCCTACTAAAATTGAAGATGAAGCTATCTGTGGAGATTGTGCTTCGAAAGTATATTTGCCTGACGGTATGCTTAATGGTATGTCTTTAGACGCCTTTCGGCAATATATGAGTTTTTATGACCAAAATGGAGTTTTGCGTAGCCAATTTGCGCAAAATTATCAATATAGTTTTGGCTTTTTAAGTGGTAGTTTGCAAATGGATACTGTGCATAGATTGTTTAGAGTAAGAAATGCTGATGATGCTTTGGTAATAGAAGGGGCTGCAATTAAGGAATTTAGAATTTTAGAAGACAGCAAACCTTTATTTGTCGGTACTCCTGAAGCACTGCAATGCTATGACAGTGACGTGCCTGAACGAGCTCATAATTTGGCACCGATGATTTCGCAGTTTATGATGCATAAACGCGAATATGAACGCAGAGAGCAAATGGAAAAAATATTTGATGATGATAAGCAGACCTCCAATTATAATTTGCGACCTACTTTTGATGTAGAAGTTTTCCAGCATTTTTATATTGAAATTTATGTAGAGCATCCTTATTGGCAGAGTTTGCGTTGGGAAGTTGATGCACCTGATTTTAATCGTGATTATCCTAGCGTTGAAACTTATTTGAATGATTATCGGGTAAAAGTAGAAGAGATGCATACTTTAGCTTTGAATATTATGCTGCTGCTTAACCCTAATGCAGGGGAAGTACGCATGAGTTCTATGAACTTTGGTGGGTTTGCAGCTCCAACTATGCAGACGGCAGCTGCATCTGCACCTGCTGGTGATGCAGTAGCAGAAATTAAAAAATATAAAGAATTATTAGACGCAGGAATTATTACCGAGGAAGAATTTTCTGCGAAAAAACGACAACTGTTAGGTATCTAATGAGGTGATAGTAATGAAAAAGAAATTGTTAGCAATATTATTAGTTTTTGCCATGCTCTTTTCTTTAACTGCTTGTGGTGGTGAAGAGGAAGAAAAAGCTGCAACAGAATTGATGCCGACCGTCAGCAATAATGGCAGCAATGCCGAGGTAGAAAATACTGCTGGCGAAAGCATTCCAACTGTCGCTTATCCAGAGGGTGAAGACGGTACTTGGGCTGTTTATTGGTACCTTTGCGGCAGTGATTTAGAGTCTGGTGGCGGCTTTGCTACTTATGATTTGATTGAGTTAATGGAAGTAGATTTGCCGGAAAATGTGAATGTCGTTATTCAAACTGGTGGCTCTAGTGAGTGGCAAAATGATGTTATGTCTGCTGATAAATTACAGCGTTGGATTTATAACAGTGAGGGTTTGACCTTGGTTGATGAACAGCCACTAGCCAGCATGGGTGATGCAGAAACTTTAGCTGAATTTCTGCATTTTGCCAGAGAAAACTATCCTGCAGAAAAAACAGCAGTTGTTTTCTGGAATCATGGTGGTGGCTCAGTAGCAGGGGCATCATTTGACGAATTACACGGTTTTGACTCTTTAACTTTGGATGAAATGTATATTGCTTTTGCTACTGTGTGGGAAACTTCCGAAGAAAATCCTCCATTGGAATTAATCGGTTTTGACACTTGCTTGATGGCAACTGTAGATGTGGCTTATACTTTCTGCGATATTGCTCATTATCTAGTGGCTTCTGAGGAAACAGAACCGGCTAACGGCTGGTACTATTCTGAGTGGGTAGGTGCCTTAGCCGAAGACCCTAGTATGGATGGAGAAGAACTAGGTAAAGCAATTTGTGATGCTTATTATGCAGGTTGTGAAGAAGTAGGTACGCAAAACAATACTACTTTATCTTTGACCGACTTAACTAAAATCGGCAAATTATTGGATGCTTACGAAACTTTTGGGGCAGAAGCTTTAAATGAAGCTTGTACCGACCCAGCTTTCTTCTCGCAATTTGGTCGTGTAGCTTTAGCTAGTGAAAATTACGGTGGCAATACCAAAGAACAAGGCTACACCAACATGGTAGACTTAGGTCACATGGCTCGTCAGAGTGTCGGTGTTTTAGACTCTGCTGATGAAGTATTGGCTGCTTTAGACGAATGTGTGCTTTATCAAGTAGCAGGCCCATATCGTGCTGAGGCTACAGGGTTATCTTTCTATTATCCATATAGTGCAGACCTCTATGATTTTAATAGTTATGCTGGTCTTGGCGTAGGGACAGCTTTCAAATATTTCTATGCCTATGAGCTGACTGGTGAATTAGACGAGGCAGGCATGGAATATATTGCCGAAATGGATTTTGAAGAACTGCCGGAAGTAGAAAACTTGTTGAGCATGGATTGGGACGGTGCACCGTTAGAAGTAGATAGCGAGGGTACTTCTTATTTGACCTTGGGGCCAGAGGCTTATGATGTTTTGGCTGGTATTGGTTTCTCCTTGTACTATGTAGATGAGGCAGAAGATATGATGATGCTCTTAGGTACCGACAACGATTTAATTGCTGACTGGGATAACGGTATCTTCTATGACAACTTCCGTGGTGTTTGGGGAAGTATCGACGGCAACTTAGTTTATATGGAATTAAGCTTTGAGGGCGAAGATTATAATATTTACTCTATACCTATTTACTTAAATGGCGAAGATTACAACTTGCAAGTAGTATATGACTTTACTCTGGAAGAATGGGATATCGTAGGTGCTTGGCGTGGTATTGATGAATACGGTATGGCAGACAAAGACTTGCGTCTGCTGCAGCCAGGTGATGAAATCACTACTATTTGGTATCTAGCTACAGCTTCTGGTGATGATGAATTTGAAGGCTACGAAGTAGATACCTTTACAGTAACTGAAGATACTAGCTTCTACGAAGTGGAATTACCTGACGGCAGCTATAATATGCTTTTTGAAATGCGTGATGCTATGGGTAACTATGCTTACTCCGATGTAGTAACCTTTGATGTTATTGATGGGGATATTTATACTACGGTTTATGAAGATTAGAATTCCTAAAGAGAAAGGAAGAATAAACGATGCAAAAAATCTGCAAGTTAACTTGCAGCAAGGCTACTTTGGCAGCCTTGCTGCAAGTTAACTTGCAGCAAGGCTACTTTGGCAGCCTTGCTGCTGGGCTTATTATTAACAATGCTTTTTGCATTACCGGCAAATGCCGCCGCGGCACCACTTACAGTTGCTGGTATTGAGCTTAATGATGGATATTGTTTGGTAGACAATGAAGACACATCAGCAACTGAAGGCAATAATGATGGCAATTATGTTGCATACTATAAAGACACTGTATTACATTTAAAGGGTTTGAATATTAATATGACTGCTGAGAGTATTAATGGTATTAAGTGGGATAGTTATTCTAATCCTTTAACGATCGAGCTGACCGGCAGTAATAAGTTAAAACAAGAAAACGGCGTTGCTGGTATAGCAATCTCGAGTCCTGCTAGTAATCTTGTGATTACAGGTGATGGTACATTAGAAATTATTGGTGGTAATAATGGTATTTGGCTGGATTCTGGTGGGATAACAATCAGTGGCAGTACGAAAGTTACAGTTACAGACAATACTGGGTCTGGTATTTCCTGCTTTTCTTTAACTGTAAGCGATAGTGCTACATTGGCTGTTACTGGCAGCAATCATGGTATTTGGGTAAGAGATAATACAACAATCAGTGGAAGTGCAAAAGTTACAGTTACAGGCAATGGTGGATCTGGTATTTATAATAAAGGTGGAAATGCTGCACTAGGTAAGACGAAAACTATCATCCAAGGAAATGCAGTAGTTAATATAGAGGGTACTACTTATGGTATCGGTGGTGGGAGCAATACGATAGTTGAGCTCAGTGGAGATTGTAAATTTATTGCAAAAGGTGGAACAGCTGCTCTTCAAAAAGCCCCTGCTAGTATTAATTATACAACAAGAAAAGTTTTTGCAAGTGCAAGTATTGATGGCGATGATTTAGTTGTTTATAAAAATGAAAACAATGGAAACTATCGTTATGTAAAAGTACAAGCTAAGACCGAACCACCTTTTGTGTTAACTTTTAATACAGACGGTGGTAGTGTGATTGCTCCTATCATTAAAGATGAACCTATCATAGCTCCAGATGACCCTACTAAAGAAGGCTACACATTTGCCGGCTGGACTGATAACAGCGAAGGAGCTGTAGCATTCCCAATAACTATGCCAGCAGAAGATATGGAGATTACTGCACAATGGACTGTCAATCAGTATACTATTACCTTTGATACAGACGGTGGTAGTGAAATAGCTGCTATTACTCAGGATTACGGTACAGCTATCACAGCTCCATCTAACCCAACTAAAGAGGGTTATACATTTGCTGGCTGGGATACTGAAATTCCAGCAACTATGCCAGCAGAAGATATGACGGTCACAGCACAGTGGGATGCCATTCAGTATAGATTTACTTTCAATACTAATGGTGGCACTGCAATAGATCCAATTGTAGCGCCTAAAGATGCACATATCATAGCTCCAGCTGACCCTACTAAAGAAGGCTACACATTTGTCGGCTGGGATAAACAATTTCCATTAACTATGCCAGCAGAAAATAGGATTTTTAATGCACAATGGATTATCAATCAGTATACTATTACCTTTGATACAGACGGTGGTAGTGAAATAGCTGCTATTACTCAGGATTACGATACAGCTATCACAGCTCCATCTAACCCTACTAAAGAAGGTTATACCTTTGCCGGTTGGGATCCTGAAATTCCAACAAAAATGCCAGCAGAAGATATGACGGTCACAGCACAGTGGGATGCTATTCAGTATACAATTACATTTGATACCGATGGTGGTACTTCTGTTGCTCCAATCATGGCAGAGGAAGGTGCACCTATCACAGCACCAGCTGCTCCTACTAAAGAGGGTTATACATTTGATGGTTGGGATACTGAAATTCCAACAACTATGCCAGCGCAAAATATGGAGATTACTGCACAATGGACTATCAATCAATATACTATTATCTTTAATACAGACGGTGGTAGTGTGATTGCTCCTATCACTCAGGATTACGGTACAGCTATCACAGCACCAGCTGCTCCTACTAAAGAGGGTTATACATTTGCTGGCTGGTCACCAGCAATTCCAGCAACTATGCCAGCGCAAAATATGACTATTACAGCTTTGTGGAGAGAAAATTCAGGTGGCGGTGACGATTACTATACTCCTAGTGATACAGTAACTTCTACTACACAAAATAGTGACGGCTCTGTAACGGAAACAACAGTTGATAAAACAACAGGTACAACTACTACCGTTACTACTAAACCTGATGGTGCTAAAGTAACGGTGGAAGAGAAAAAAGACGGCAGTGTAACTACTATTGAAGAAACAACTATCGGTAAAGTAACTACTGATATAGATGGAAAAGGCAATATAAAATCAGAAGTTGAACTGAACTTTGATAGAGCAACTGATATCAATTTACCGATTAGAGATTATAGTGATATTGCTAAACTGACCGTTACTTACGAAGACGGTACTAAGGTAGATATTATTGATTTCAAAAAGACAGCAGATGGTATCAAAATCAATATTGCAGACGATTGCAGTGTTGCTTTCAACAAAGTAGTACCACATAACTTTACAGATTTAGCGTCTGACCATTGGGCAACTAAGGATATTGATTATATTTCTTCCACTGGTTTGATGCGTGGGATGACAGCAACCAACTTTGAGCCAAATGTTACTTTAACTAGAGGTATGCTGGTTACTATTCTTTATCGTTTAGAAAATGAGCCGGCAGTAAATACAAATATGGGTTTCATAGATGTTGATTTGGCACAATACTATGCCAAAGCTGTAGCTTGGGCTAAAGCAAATGGCATTGTTAATGGCGTTTCTGAGGACAGATTTGCTCCAGATAGTCAAATTACTCGTGAACAAATGGCTGCGATTATGTGCAACTATGCTGAACATAAAGGTTATGATATCTCTGTAGGAGAAAATACCAATATTCTTTCCTATGATGATTTTAGCAATATTTCCGAATATGCAATA
>JAFXJE010000207.1 GCA_017532485.1 Peptococcaceae bacterium
ATTTACAGCATGGTCGCCAATACGTTCCATCTGAGATAAAATATCTAAGTAAACTGCACCTGCACCTGCACTGCATTTACCTTCATTCAAGCGACTAATATGACCACGACGCAAGTCTTGTTCCATGAAGTCGATGATATCGTCTTCGTCAATAACCTGCATAGCCAATTGACGATTGCCCTCTTTTAATGCAGTCAAACTGTTTTTATAAGCAGTTTGAACTTGTTTCATCATCTTATGCAAACTTTCATTGGCTTCTTGGGAAATAATAATTTTATTTTCCAAAATATAATCGGTTAATTCCACCAAGTTTTCTGCATGGTCACCGATACGTTCAATATCACCTAAAGCCTGCAAAATAGTATAACTTCTTTGCGAGAAAGTTTTATTGATATCATGATTACGGGTAATCTTAATCACATAATCAGTAATTGCTTGTTCTAAGCTATCGACAGCATCTTCTCGCAATAAAGCTTCGTCTTTATCTTCTTTACTCTGTACTAAATAATAGTCAACAGCATGCTCTAAAGACTCCCCTGCTAAACGACCCATGTGTAATAACTCACGGCTCGCAGAAGATAATGCTAAAGAAGTGTTGCCTAATAAACGAGGTTCCAAATATTTTGGCCGGCTGAGAGTATGAATTTCTTCTTTTTCTCTAATCAATTTGCAAACCAATTTATCTAAAACTGCTACAAATGGCAAGAATAACAAGGTATTTAAAATATTAAAGACCCCGTGAGTTTGAGCAATCTGCATTTTGATATTCATGGCTTCCCAACCGCCAGGTGCTATGATATTAGCACTCAACTCTACTAATTCCGGGAAAATACCAAAAACACATAATGGCATAAAAATTAATGTCCCGATAAAGTTAAACAAAAAGTGTACCAAGGAAGCACGTTTAGCATTTACAGCTGCCCCTAAGCCAGCTAATAAAGCTGTCGCTGTTGTCCCGATATTGCTGCCGAATAATAAAGGCAACGCCTGCATATAAGTCATTAAACCTTGGTTAGCCAATTCCTGCATAATACCGATAGTCGCACTACTACTTTGGACAACTGCTGTTAAAATAGCACCTACCCCAACACCTAAAACAATGTTGTTTTCTACCCCTAACATCAAGTCAGTAAATAAAGGAGAGTTTGCTAAAGGTTTTAAGCCTGTCCCCATAACATCCATGCCATAGAATAACAAACCAAAGCCTAAAATAACTTGTCCTAAATAAACAACTTTTTCTTTTTTGCAAAAGAACAAAATCAAACCACCGACAAAGATAATCGGCAAAGAATAAGCAGATAATTTAAAACCAATTAAATAAGCTGTAACGGTAGTACCGATATTAGCACCCATAATTACCCCGATGGCTTGACGCAAAGTCATTAAACCGGAGTTTACCAAACCGATAGCTAATACGGTAGTCCCTGAACTGCTTTGAATTAAACCAGTTACGATTGTCCCAGTAATAACACCACGCAAAGGTGTTTTAGTACCTTTTTCCAAAAATTGACGCAGCCTGTCACCGGCTAATTCTTGCAAACCGTCAGACATATACTTGATGGCAAAGAGGAATAAACCCAAGCCACCTAAAAACGCAAACAATTGAGTCATATTCTAATCCTCCACCGTTTCTTAGTCCATAAAGTCAAATTCGATATCTTTAATTCTCACGGTATCTCCATCTTGACAGCCTGCTTCACGCAGAGCTTTTACTACGCCCATTGCTTCAACGATTTGTAAGAAGCGAGATACAGCATCTTCATGTGTAAAGTTCGTTCTACGCCAATGACGCTCGATTTCCGGACCAGATACAACAAATAAGCCTTCTGCTTCTTGTTCGATAACAAACTTTTCTTCCTGTTGTAATGGTGCAGCCTTAGTAATTTTCATTTCTTCAACTACTACTGGCTCGATTTCTTCTAAATCAACTTCATCAATTAAATCAGCTAAGCGATAAATAAGTGGCTTTAACCCTTCCCCAGTAGCAGCGGAAATAGGGAAAACCTCATAATCAGGCAATGC
>JAFXJE010000208.1 GCA_017532485.1 Peptococcaceae bacterium
ATTGAAGACAATCCCAAATGTTCCAGCAGTGGCTCTGTTTTCTCGCGCATTTCCTCTTTGCTCTTTTTTTGCAAAATTAGAGGCAGCATTACATTTTGTTCTACTGTTTTCCAAGGAAATAAACCATAACCTTGCAAAATAACACCTATATCCTGCTGACAGCCTGTTAAATTTTTGCCTCGATATAAAACCCGTCCTTCTGTCGGTTGCAATAAGCCCACTAATAAATGCAGTAAGGTACTTTTACCACAGCCGGAAGGTCCGATTAAACTGTATCTTTCGCCCGGAGCAATAGATAAATTAATCTTTTCTAAAGCCCTAAACATATTCTTTTTTCCTACATGATAATCCATGCTGACATTTTCCAGTTGATACATATTCCCCATCCTGACTGCTTAACTAACTGCAATTATTCGCAAAAACGAGTGTCTACTACTTCTTCATAACTGTAAGGCTGTTCAATTAAACCTTTTGTTACAAACCAATCCCAAACTGGTGCTAAATCTTCCTCACTTGGTACTACCCCAGCAGTAAAGCTAGGTGTTCTGTACTCTTCTGCAATAGCTGCTGGTACATTAGCTTTTTCCATTGCAAAAGTTTTCCAATTTTCCGGCTCATTATTGATCAATTCAATAGCTTCATTGTAAGCTGCCAACATTTTTTCTACATCACCAGTACGATTGTCAATGCTTGCTTTAGTCATAATTACTACGGATTGAGAAATATTTTGACCAAGCTTTGTATCATCAATAACAACATTAGCACCTTCGGCTACCGCATAAGCAGCTAATGGGTCAGGTAAAATTGCCGCATCAATATTTTTGCCCTCTAAAAGAGTAGTTGTCCGCATCATTAAATCAGGCATACTCACTTTTTCAATTTGAGCAGCATCTAACCCCAATAAACCTTCATAACGGTACACTAAATAATCCATCATTGTATTGCTGGAAATAGCTACTGTTTTACCCAACAAATCCTGTGGCTCAGTAATACCGCTGTTTGGTGCGGAAACTACTAAGAAACGACCTTCCTCAGCTACTGCCCCAAAAGCCATAGCTACCATGCGGACATCTGTACCGCCTTTTAAACTTAAACCTGTTACAACTGGGTCAGTCATCATCCCGTCTAATTCACCAGCATCTAAAGCTGTAGACTGGTCACGTCCGCTGCTGAAACTCACCAGCTCTACCTCTACATCATGTTTTGCAAACAATCCTGCTTCTTCTGCTACATAAAAAGGCAAACTATCATCAATACGCAGTAAACCAATAGTTAATGGTTCTGTTGCTGTTTCTGCTTTTGGTGCTTCTTGTGTATCGCCGCCACAGCCAACTAAACCTAAAGTCATCATTCCAATTAAACCCAAGCTTAAAATTTTCTTCCATCTTTTTTTCATTTTCTGTCCCTCACTTTTTGTCTCTTTATTTATCTAAATGAAAATGCTGTAAAAAATCCTTTTCATTTGTATCTACTACAACTTCAACATTTTGCTTGCGTAAAAATTCAGCTAATTTTTCAACAATAGCTTGTTCTGTTGCAAAATGACCTGCGTCAATCACTAAAATGCCTAATTCTTCTGCTAACTGCCCATCATGATATTTAACATCACCTGTTACATAAACATCAGCACCATTGGCTTTTGCAGCTGTCATATAGCTGGCAGCACTCCCACCACATAAAGCTACTTTTTTAATTTTTGCTGCTTGACCAGCATAAGTTAAAAATGGTTGTCCCAATTTTCCACTAACATATTGCAAAAATTCTTCACTTGTCATTTCTATCGGCAATTCACCAATTCTGCCTAAACCGGTGCAAGCACCTTTATTCTCCAAACGAAAAATATCGTAAGCTACTTCCTCATAAGGATGACTACTTTCCATAGCAGTTAAAACTGCACTCAATTTACTTTGTGGTACTACCGTTTCCAAACGATACTCCTCAGCAAATTCCAACTCGCCTGCTTTACCAGTAAAAGGATTTGTTCCCTCGCGTGGTAAAAAAGTACCTTGCCCTTTTCCTTGAAAAGTACAATCGGAATAACCTCCAATCCAACCAGCTCCTGCTTCACAAATAGCTGTCCGTACCTGATTTTCATAACCAGTTGGCACATAAACTACTAATTTGTACAAAGTTTCATAAGTGCAATCTGCTAATGGTCTAAGATTTCTCACATCAAGCCTTTGGGCTAAAACATCATTAACTCCATCAACAGTGATATCTAGGTTAGTGTGCGCACTATACAAACTAATGCCATTTTTAAGCAGCAAGTGAAC
>JAFXJE010000209.1 GCA_017532485.1 Peptococcaceae bacterium
AAATATATAGAAAAAGTTAAGAGAGAAAAAAGGAGATGTTTTTCATGTTAGAAAGTTTGAGATTAGCTGGAAGGAAGAAAACTATTGCGTGGGTGATATTACTCGCATTTTGCTTTAGTTTTATGCCGATTTTTCCTATTGCAGAAGCTTTTGCTGCAGATAATTTAACTTGGAATGGTACGAGCCTCGGAGATATTACTATCTCTAACGATACTGTTATCTACCTAACAGAAGGTACTACTACAGAAGTAGGTAAAATTACTATAAATAATAATGCTGCTCTTACTTTTGATGGTTTGGGTGCTGCAAAAATTACTAAAATCGCTTCTGATGATAAAGCTGCAAACTCCGGTGCATACTCCGGCTCGATTACAATTAAGCAGCTTGATGGCAGCTTAGATATTTCTACAATTAAAACAGGTAACGGTGGGGCAAGTGGTAATATCTCTATCACAGGTTCTATGACAAGCATTGATATTGATGCTATCAACATTGGTTATGGTGGTGCTTCAACTAATGCAACAGCTGGTGTAAGAGGTACTGCTACTATTGATGTATCTAGTAAAGCTGGTGCAGATATTGAAAGTTTCTCTTGTGATGTTATTAACCTAACAATTTCTTCCGTCCAAGATATTAATATTGGGCGTATTTCTGCTGCAACTTTAAATACTAATATCTCAGGCTCTGGCTCTTTTAATGTTAGCTCTACAACTACAAATAAAAACAATCTCTCTTTCGATATAGATGGTTCTATTGTTATCCCACAATTAAATGGCGAAACAACAGTAGATTTAAAACAAGGTTTATTTATCTCAAATGCTACAAACATTACCTCAGTAGCAGCAAATGATAATGTGATTTGGCTAAAACCAACTAGCTCTATTGCTGCGAATAAAACTATTACGCTAACTGATGAAGCAGGGGACGAAATATATTCTGCTAAATCTACATCAGCTGTAAATAATATTATTGCAAGCACTCCTTCTGGTGAAGGGGTTATGTTTGTTTTAGGAGATTGGGAAGGCTTACTTGCTGAAAGCTCTGGTAATGATGTGTTTTACGAAACCCAAGATGGTATTATAGATACATTTAGTGTTAAAATGTCAGATATTATCAGTGGGGAGGGGTACGAATCGCCTCAAACTTTAGCTGTATCTGAAACTTGGAGTGGTGGTAATAAGGGTAATGTTTCTATTTCACAAGATACAACTATTACTTTAGCTGCTGGAACTACTACTACTTTAAATTATCTATATGTTAGCAGTGGTTGTAAGTTAACAATAAAGGGTAGTGGTACACTAACCGTCAGCACCGGTAACGCCACTTATGCCATTTACAATCTAGGCAATATTACTGTCTCCAGCGGCAACATAACCGTCAACAACAACAGCAACAGTGGCAACGACACTAATGGCATTTACAACATCGGAGGTACTATTACTGTCTCCGACGGCAGCCTAACCGTCAGCAGCACCAGCACCAGCATCTCTACTGGCATTTTCAACTCCAACAACGGTACTATTGTAGAGTCGATGAGGGATCTGTTCCCACGTAATTCGCTGGAAACTTTGATTGTCGGTCCACGTTTCAACAAATTGTTAGAATACACAAATGCCGAGTGCGCGGATATTATTGTTTTAAAAAAAACTAGTCGGGAAGAGTTTGAGTGCATTTCAAACGAATTCAAAAATTCGCATTTGATTTTTTTGGAAAAAGTTGAATAATATCAGATAACTATGATCAAGAAGCAGAATTTCTTGAATCGATAAAATTCATATTCACCAATATATTTATACAAATTAAAAAAGCAGAGCCACTCTCAATTCTTGGGGTGGCTCTTACTTGCAAAAAATTTTTTTCATGTTAAAATTTATACAAGATATTTTTTATCACTAGAAAGGGTGTTAATATGGGCATTTATATCAACCCCAAAAATATAGCATTTATAGAAAGTTTAAATTCCAAAATATATGTAGATAAAACTGGATTATTAGAATATACGAATAGCGTTCTCAGTACTGAACAAAAATACCTTTGTATAAGCCGCCCACGAAGATTCGGAAAATCTATTGCTGCTAAAATGTTGGCTGCTTATTATTGCAAAGATTATAATTCTGAAGATATTTTCGCTAACCTAAAAATTGCCCAAGATATCTCCTTCAAAAAACATCTTAACAAATATGATATTATTTTCATTAATATGCAAGATTTTTTGTCTGATGTTAAAGATATCCAAGATTATCCTCAGCATATCCAAAAAGAATTATTAGAAGACATAAAAGAGGTATATGGAGAATTTTTGAAATCAGATGTAGATAATTTAATAAAGGCTCTTAAAATAATCCATGATAAAACCGAAAGAGGCTTTGTATTTATTATTGATGAGTGGGATGCTATATTCAGAACCAGTTCTGTTAATAATGATATTCAAACAGAATATTTGGATTTTTTACGACTTTTGCTGAAAGATAAATCCTATGTCAAACTTGCATATATGACAGGAATATTGCCTATTAAAAAATATGGTACCCAATCAACTTTAAATATGTTTTCTGAATTTTCTATGACAGAACCCAAATTAATGGCTGAATATATCGGATTTACTGAAGAAGAAGTTGTTGACTTATGTAACGAATTCAAGATGGATTTATCAATGACAAAACATTGGTACAATGGTTATGTTGTAAAAAACGGTATAAATATATACAACCCAAAATCCGTTGTAGATGCCATGTTAAACCAAGAGTATCACAGTTATTGGGCAAAAACAGAGACATATGAGTCATTGAAAATGTATATTGATTTAAATTTTAATGGTCTTAAAGATGATATAATAAAAATGTTAAGTGGAGGAACTATTAAGGTTAATTCGGGTTCTTTTTCTAACGATATGACAACTTTCAAAACCAAAGATGATGTCTTAACGTTGCTTATCCATTTGGGTTATTTATCCTATAATACAGATACTTTTTTAACAGCTATTCCTAATGAAGAGATTCGTGCTGAATTTTTGAACGCTATGTTAAATTCTCATAATATAGCCAGTAGCACAGAATAAGAGGAGATGGAGCGGGAAAAATATGTTGAAGATGTTAAATGAATTCTATAAAATAAGCAGTATCAAAGAAAATAATCTTTACTGGAGGTAAGGAAATATGGAAGAAACAGCTAAAGGTCTTGCGTACCGTGTAAATCCGTTTTGCCCTAAGTGCAAAGAAGAACATCTTTACTTTACTATTTATATTAGTGAAAAAGAACAGGAAATTTTAGATGATTATTATGAGGTGAATAAAGATAGACCACACTGGGAGCTATTAATAGCTCCGGCACCACTTGTCATAGAACGCGAATTTGAATGTCCATTATGTGGTACTAAGTTTAAAAAATGTGTTGGAATAATGCGAGAAAATCAAGTGGGATATTCTGCACCAGATTTTATTCCTATGGGGGTAGTTCCTGTCTTTTCAGAATAAAGTTAAATAAAAAAACGCTTGTTTTTATTTGTTGTAATAAAAACAAGCGTTTTCTATTTAATTAGAATGTTGGAACAACGCCGCCGGAATATGTTTCTTCAATGAATTTTTTTACAGTGTCGCTAGTTAATACTTTTACTAAAGCTTGTGTTTTTTCACTGTTTTCTTCACCAGCACGAACAGCTACGATGTTAGCGTAAGTGGAAGCACCTACGGAGTCTTTATCTTCGATAGCTAAAGCATCAGTAGCAGCGTTTAAGCCAGCAGCTAAAGCGTAGTTACCATTGATAACAGCAAAATCAGCATCACTTAAAGTACGAGCTAAAACAGCAGCTTCAACTTCCATGATTTTGATGTTGTGTGGATTAGCAGTAATATCTTGAACTGTTGCATTAATACCAGCTTCTGGGTTGATTGTGATGATACCTTGAGCTTCTAATAATAATAATGCTCTTGCTTCGTTACTTGTATCGTTTGGTACAGCGATAGTAGCACCTTCAGGAATGTTAGCTAAATCAGAAGATTTACCAGCATAAATACCAAATGGTTCGTAGTGGATAGAAGCAGCAGAAACTAAGTTAGTGTTGTTTTCTGCATTGAAGTTGTCTAAATAAGGTTGATGTTGGAAATAGTTAGCATCTAATTCGCCATTTTCCAAAGTTAAGTTTGGCTGAACATAATCGGTAAATTCAACGATTTTTAATTCGTAACCGTCAGCAGCCAAAGCATCTTTAGCAGCTGTTAAGATTTCAGCGTGTGGAGTAGTAGAAGCACCAACAGTGATAACTTCTAATTTTGGTTGTTCTTGTTGTTGAGCTTCTTGTTTGTTGCCGCCGCAACCAACAAGTAAGCCTGTTGCTAGAGTTGCAGTTAATAATAAAGCAACAGCTTTTTTCATGAGAAATTCCCCCTAGAATAATAAAATATATGCTGAACAGTAAAACTGTTTTCGCCTAAGAAATGCGTTTGTCAGATTTGGTAGCAATGCGCATACCAACTTCTTGAATAATCTGAACAATAATTAATAATAAGATTACACAAATATACATCAAATCTTCTTGGTAGCGATAATAACCGTAACGAATAGCGATATCACCTAAACCACCACCACCGACAACCCCAGCCATAGCGGAATAACCTAAAATGGTTGTAGCTGCGATAACAGAACCTACTATTAAAGATGGTTTGGACTCAGGTAAGATAACTTTGGTAATAATTTGCCAAGAAGAAGCCCCCATAGATTGAGCTGCTTCAATTACTCCACGGTCGATTTCTTTGAAAGAAGACTCAACCAAACGAGCAATATATGGTGCAGCAGAAATAATCAAAGGCACGATAGTCGCTTTAACCCCAAAAGAAGTACCAACGACAAATTGAGTAAAAGGCATAACCAAAAATAGTAGAATTAAAAATGGTACAGAACGGAGCAAGTTAATTACAAAACCCAAAATTGCGTTAAACAAAGGTAATGGGTGGATACCGTCTTTATCTGTAACAATCAAAGCTACACCTAAAGGCAGGCCTATCACATAAGAGATAACGGTAGAAAAAATCAGCATATAGAAGCTGTCTCGAATACCGCCCAAAATCATACTTACAGTGGCTGCGTCAAGCATGAATCTACCTCCTCAACATGAATATTCTTTTCTGCTAAATAAGCTAAAACTCTGCTGCGATTGATACCGTTTGGACTGTCTGGGATTTGAATAACCATACGACCAAAAGCTTCGCCGTCAATATTGCGAGTATCAGCAGCAAGAATATTAACAGGTGTTTTACATTCCATAACCATATTGGAAATGATAGGCTCGAAAGAAGAAGTGCCGTCAAAGGTTAAGCGATAGCAGCTTGCTTGAGCAAAATCAATATTGCTTTTTTGTTCGTCGGAATAAACGAGACGTTTAGTCGCCGGATGCTTTGGACTGGAAAAAATATCTGATACTTTTCCTGTTTCAGCAATAACATGGTTATCAATAATAGCTACGCGTTGGCAAATTTCTTCGATTACACTCATTTCGTGAGTTATGATGACAACGGTAATGTTTAAACGACTGCTGATATCCTTCAGTAAGGAAAGAATAGCCCGAGTGGTTTTTGGGTCAAGAGCACTGGTAGCTTCGTCACAAAGTAAAACTTTTGGATTAGTTGCCAAAGCTCTGGCGATGGCTACACGCTGTTTTTGACCACCAGATAATTGAGCTGGGTAAGAGTCTGCCTTGTCAGACATATCAACCAGTTCCAACAATTCTAAAGCTCGTTTTTTGGCTTGTTCTTTATTAATGCCGGCAATTTCCATAGGAAAGCAAATATTTTGCAAAGCTGTTCGCTGCATTAAGAGGTTGAATTGCTGGAAAATCATTCCCATAGATTGACGGGCTTTGCATAATTCTTTATTAGACATTTTGCCTAAATCCTGACCGTCAAAAATAACTGTACCACCTGTTGGTTTTTCCAAGAAATTGATGCAGCGCACCAAGGTACTTTTACCTGCACCACTTAAACCGATGATGCCGAAAATTTCGCCTGAATTAATTTCCAAATTAATATCAGACAGTGCATTCATCGGACCGTTTTTGCTTGGATAATCTTTATAAAGGTGCTCGATTTTAATAATAGGCTGGCTCATATAAGCCTCCTTTGCTAGCTAAAAATACATAATAAGACTAATGATATAATTAATTAGTTTACCTTGTCCGAGCTAGGATGTCAATGGTGCAAAAATTATAATGGATACAAGGTAGTTAAAATATATGATATAAAAAAATAATGGGATAAATAAGATTGACTTGTAGATAAATTTTTCAGAACAAGGGGTTTTTCTTGTGTTTTGAAAGGAAACTGTTATAATAGAAAAAAGAAGCTTGAAAAAGTGAGGTGGCGATAATGAGAATACATCAGTCTGGCGAGGATTATTTGGAAACCATCCTGTTGCTTTATCGCAAACAAGGTTATGTACGCTCGACAGACATTGCTAATGCTTTGAATTATACTAAAGCCAGTATTAGCCGTGCTGTAGGTATTTTACGAGACAACGGCGATATTTATTTGGATGCCAATAAAATGATTTTTTTAACAGAAAAAGGGGAAAAACGGGCGAACGAAATTTATGAACGCCATCAATTAGTTCACCGTTTCTTGACAGAAGTGCTGGGTGTAGACGAAGCTACAGCTGAAGTTGATGCTTGTCGAATGGAACATATTATCAGTAAGCAAACTTTTGACGGAATAAAAAAACTGGTTGAAGAAGGGATGGAAAAATGAGATTTTTAACCGAAGAGCTTTACCAGAAAAAATTGTTATTTCCATTTTTTGCTGATGATGAATTATGCTTGGAAGAAATAAAACTAGAATACGTACCGGAAATGGATGAATTCTTTCAGCAGGAATTATGGGCAAGAGATGAGTGGTATTTGCGTTACTTACCTGAGGCACTAAAAGAAAAATTATTTAATGCAGCTGGTGAAGTTATTGTTCAACATCTTGATGAAACATTGTTGAAAGAGATAGAGGCCTTTTGCCTGAAAACTGATAAAGAATGGTGTGCCGCCAAGGCTAAAGCTGATGCTTTACGGCAACAAGTAAAGGCGCGTAATGTAGCAGGCTTGAATGAATTTTTGGCTTTGCAATTAGAGGATAGTGAGATTGAACAAGTTCAGGGTTTAGATACGGAAGAAGTAATAATTAAGATTTATCCTGCTTGGGATTTCAGCAAGACAGTTTGGTTAACTTTCACGGGTGTTAAAGATAGTTGGATGGGTAAAATGCATCGTGATGATGCCAACTGGTGGTTAATAGATGAAATTAATATAGATGAAGAAAGAGCAGACCGTTATGAGCTGCGAGTTTTATTCGGTCATGCTGATTATGTAGGACAGTTGCAGTTATCTTTTACAGATGTTGCTGTACGGATAGTTTAGGAGGAAACACTAATGAATGAAAGATATGATTATGCAGAAATTGAAAGTAAATGGCAGAAAAAATGGGTTGACGAGAATACCCATCGCGTAACAGAAAGCGACAGCAAACCAAAATATTATTGCTTAGAAATGTTCCCTTATCCATCTGGTAATTTGCACATGGGTCATGTACGCAACTATTCCATCGGGGATGTAATTGCACGTTATAAAACGATGCATGGTTTTAATGTGCTGCATCCTATTGGCTGGGATTCTTTTGGTTTGCCAGCAGAAAATGCGGCTATCAAGCATAATACTCCACCAGCAAAATGGACTAAAGAAAATATTGCCAATATGAACAGACAGCTTCATGCTATGGGCTTGAGCTATGACTGGGATAGAGAAGTAACTACTTGTCTGCCTGAGTATTATAAATGGACACAATGGTTATTCTTGCAATTTTACAACAAAGGTTTAGCTTATAAAAAAGGTGCTTCCGTAAACTGGTGTCCGGGCTGTCACACGGTACTTGCTAATGAACAGGTTGTAGAAGGTGCTTGTGAACGCTGTGACAGTATTGTTGAAAAGAAATCTTTAGAACAGTGGTTCTTCAAGATTACTGATTATGCTGACCGTTTATTAGAAGATTTAGATAAACTGGAAGGTTGGCCAACTAAAGTAAAAACAATGCAGGAAAACTGGATTGGCCGCAGTGAAGGTGCTTTAATTCAATTTAAAGTGCAAGAAACAGATGATGTAGTAGAAGTATTTACTACTCGTCCTGATACAGTTTTTGGTGTAAGTTATATGGTTTTAGCACCTGAACACCCATTAGTAGAAAAATTGATTGACGGTACAGATAAAGCTGAAGAAGTTAGAGCTTTTGTGAAAAAAGTGCAGCAAATGACAGAAGTGGAACGTTCCTCTACTGAAATGGAAAAAGAAGGTCTGGCTATCGGGGCTCATGTAATTAACCCTGCCAATGGACAGGTTGTACCTATCTTAATCGGTAACTATGTAATTTATGAATATGGTACTGGTGCTGTTATGGGTGTACCTACTCATGACGAAAGAGACTTCTTCTTTGCTAGAAAATATAACTTGCCAATGACAGTTGTAGTCCAGCCTGAAGGTGTAAGCTTAACTCCTGAAACTATGGAAGGTGCTTATACTGCAGAAGGTATCATGGTTAATTCTGGTCAATTTGACGGGATGACTAATACAGAAGCAAAGAAAGCTATTGTTGCTTGGCTGGAAGAAAAAGGTCAAGGTAAATTAAAAGTAAATTACCGTTTGCGTGACTGGTTAATTTCTCGCCAACGTTTCTGGGGTGCGCCAATCCCTATCATTTATTGTGACCATTGTGGGGCAGTACCTGTACCGGAAGAACAGCTTCCTGTATTACTGCCGCAAGATGTTAATTTCAAACCAAGTGGTGAGTCTCCATTAAAATATATGGATGAATTTGCCCAAACAACTTGTCCTGTTTGTGGCGCTCCGGCTCGCAGAGAAACAGATACTATGGATACTTTCGTTTGCTCCAGCTGGTATTATCTTCGTTATACTGATGCTCATAACGACCAAAAACCTTTTGCTAAAGATAAAGCTGATTACTGGATGAATGTTGACCAGTATATCGGTGGTGTAGAACATGCTATCTTACACTTGTTATATGCTCGTTTCTTTACTAAAGTATTAAAAGATATTGGTTTGGTCAGCGTTGATGAACCTTTCAAAAATTTATTAACTCAAGGCATGGTGCTGAAAGAAGGCAGCAAAATGTCTAAGTCCAAAGGTAATATTGTCAGCCCTGAAGAAATTATCGGCAAATATGGTGCTGATACAGCACGTTTATTCATTCTTTTTGCTGCTCCACCAGAAAGAGATTTGGAATGGAATGACCAAGCTGTAGAAGGCTGCTATCGTTTTATCAATCGTATCTGGCGTTTGGTAGAAGAATTTAGCAGAAGTCATGACGGTAAATGCGTAGCCTATGGTGAATTTGGCGATTTAGGTAAAGCAGAAAAAGATTTGCGTCGTTTAACTCATACTACTATTAAAAGAGTCAGTGAAGATGTTGGTGTTCGTTTCAACTTTAACACAGCTATCAGTGCTATTATGGAATTGGTAAACGGTATGTATCAATATCGTGAACAAGGTAATAATGAACAAGTTATGGCAGAAGCTATCGAAACCTTAATTTTATTAATGGCACCATTTACTCCACATGTAACAGAAGAATTGTGGCAAGGAATGGGTCATACAGATAGTGTTCATCACCAAACTTGGCCAACAGTTGATGAAAAAGCCTTAATTGCTGAAGAAACAACAGTAGTTATCCAAATCAACGGCAAAGTGCGTGATAAGATTAATTTGCCAATGAATATGGACAGCAAAGAAGTGGAAAACTTGGTTTTGGCATTGCCAAAAATCAGTGAACAGTTGACTGGCAAAGACATTAAAAAAGTAGTTGTTATTCCAAATAAATTAGTAAATATTGTAGTAGGCTAAGATAA
>JAFXJE010000210.1 GCA_017532485.1 Peptococcaceae bacterium
CAGCACTCTTGCCAGACAAATCCAAAGCAGGAGTGATGAACCAGTCTTCGTTTGGATGAGTAGCATTGTCAGCAAAACCAGACATCTTCGCGCCATATTTAGCATCGAAAGTCCATACTTGGTCACCCGATACGTTTACGGTTGTAAACTTATCAAAGCTTGCTTGTGCGAGCAATGTTTCATTGAGTAATTCTTCACCCGTAACTTCAGCTGGTTTTGTACCAAACTCTTTTCCCTCAACCACAGCGTATGTTGGATTCTTGATACCAGCCGCGCTAAAATATCCTTCCAATGAACCATAGATAATAATTTCTTTGCCATACATACTTGGATTTTCTGGCAAGTTTAATCCAGTGCGAAGAGCACCTGAAGGCAACTGTACAGGAACCATTTTAGTAGCATCTGTCTCTGTTTGAGAATCAGCAATAACGATATTAGTTTGGTATGTTTTTCCATCTTGAGTACCCCAAGGCTCATTCAATTCAAGATTGTTCATATTCATACCATTTACTTGACCAACAATATAGCCTTTTACATAGAAAACACCACCTGATACATCTTTGGTTTTATTACCTAACGCAATTACGTCCGATGTTGTGTAAGGACTTTCTAATGTACCTTCACCAATCACCTCACCAGGGTTTGTGCCTGGATTGGTACCAGGGTCTGTGCTGCTAAGATTAGCATTGGTAGATTTCCAAATGTATGCTCCGCTCGCAGTTTCAAAAGTACCTTTGAAGTTTTTGATCTTTCCATACAAAACAACGAAGTCTCCTACTGCTACGGCACCGTCACTAGCAAGCTTTTCATTATTAGGTCCTTTTACACGATAAGCTTCAAAGTCATCTTGTGAATTAGCACCTTTTACATCTTCAATGTAGAAAGTAGCGTTTCCGTATTGGGTGCTAACTTCTTTAACTTTCTTAACCCAGCCCATTACATAGTATTCTTCTGTGGATGTTGAGTCGCCAGTTGTTAATCCTGCGCAAATCTCGCGTGCTTGAGCAACGGTCAAAGCACCAGCAGGAATATTCCAACTAGCAGTGTCAGGAGCTTGGCCTACTACTGTACTAGTTGTGTCTCCACCGTTATTTCCACTGCCAGGACCGTTTGGACCTACAGGAGGGTTGTTTGGCTCGCAGGCTGCAAAAGCAACTGCCATAATCAGCATAGATGCTGCAAAAAAATTGTTCAGTTTCATTGTTTTTGATTTTTATAAAGTGAATAATATATGTGTTTCGCCTTTTTACGCAAAGTAAAATCAACTGCAAAGTTACGAAAACTTTATTATATACGCAAAAAAAAGGTGTAAAAAATATTTTTTTAAGCATTCTGTTCGCAAAAATGAATGAAAATCTTATTTTTTATTAAAAATATTTTGTGGAATCAGAAAAAAGCAGTAATTTTGCATGCTGAATTGCGAATGTAGGTTTATGTCGCAGTCAAAACGCGTTTTTATTAATTAATTAGGAGGATAAAACTATAGCAAATCCACAAAAAGGCCCACAACAACGTCGTGGCCGCGTAGAAAAAGAAATGCCCAATCGCATCAACGATGCGATTCGCGGTGTGAAAGAAGTGCGCCTAGTAGGCGACAATG
>JAFXJE010000211.1 GCA_017532485.1 Peptococcaceae bacterium
GCTTTTTTACTCTTTCATCAAGAATTAACTTAATAATCAACGGCACATTTTTTCGCAAATTCCATACAGCTTTTAAGCCACGAAACAATCCTTTTGATGTTTTAGCTGACATATTATCAGGCTCCTTTCTGTCACCTTCGCATTTAGCTTAAAAATTCTTCTTCGCTTTTTTTATTTCTAGTCATTAATAAGTGAACAGCTTCTTCTACAGCCATACCTTCAAATAAAACACTATATACCTGTTCGGCAATCGGCATAGGTACTCCAAGTTCTCGAGATAATTCTACTGTAGCTTTCGTAGTTTTTACACCCTCAACTACCATGCCCATTTCCACCAAAATTTCATCCAATTTTTTACCACTGCCCAAAGCGTAACCACAACGGTAATTACGGCTATGCTGACTGGTACAAGTTACTACCAAGTCCCCAATACCTGTCAAACCGGAAAAGGTCAGCGGATTTGCTCCCAGATGAATTCCCAAGCGACTGATTTCTGCCATTCCGCGTGTTAACAAACCCGCCTTGGCATTATCGCCCAAACCCAAGCCATTCGCAATACCTGCTGCCAAGGCAATAATATTCTTAGTAGCACCACTGATTTCAACACCAATCATGTCCGTATTAGTATAAACACGAAATACCGGTGACATGAATAAATCTTGTACTCTATCTGCAGCTGCCTGATTAACAGAAGCTGCTACAATCGTAGTTAACATTCCTTTGCCAACTTCTTCAGCATGACTAGGCCCGTATAGAGCTACAAAACGTTCAGCAGTTCCTGGTATAACTTCCTCCACCACTTGACTTAAACGAAGATTTGTCCCTACTTCCAAACCTTTAGCTGTATTAATTAAAATCGCATCTTCTGCCAATAAAGGCTTGCATTTTACCAAAGTCTCACGCAAACTTTGTGATGGTACCGCAAACACAACGAATTCGGCCCCGCTCAAAGCATCGGCTAAATCCGTTGTAATTGTAATATTATCTGCCAATTCTACTTCCGGTAAATATTTTTTATTTTCTCGATCCTGCAGCATATCTGCTGCTTGTTCAGCATTTCGGCACCATAATGTAACCGGCTGCTGTTTATTGCTTAAGGATACTGCCAAGGCTGTACCCCAGCTTCCTGCACCAATAATCGCTGCTTTACCCATTATTTTCCTCCATGTTTACGCAAAGAAATTTCCATTTTATTTTCTTTACCTTTCATCAAACGCTGAATATTTGGAATGTGGCGGCAAATAATAAAGAAAGCTGCTGCACCAATACCTAAAACATACTCCACTGGCTCATTAAAGAAATACAACAAAACTGGTGCTAACCAAGCACCTACAATGGAGCCTAAGGACATATACTTTGTTGTTACAAGCAAAAATAGAGCAACAGCTACACAAATCAATAAGGTTTGTGGTGAAATATAGAGTAAAATCCCTACTCCGGTTGCCACACCTTTGCCACCTTTTAAATTAATAAAAATACTGAAAGTATGGCCAAGCATAGCAACTAAGCCGCCAATCAAAGTACCATAAATTCCTAACAAATTAAAACCTAGCATTGCCGCACAAAAACCTTTTGTGATATCACCAGCCAGAACAATTAACCCAAGTTTTAATCCTAAGGTTCGCCATACATTGGTAAAACCTACATTACCGCTGCCATGTT
This sequence comes from Peptococcaceae bacterium, assembly GCA_017532485.1. Classification (GTDB taxonomy): domain Bacteria; phylum Bacillota; class Peptococcia; order Peptococcales; family Peptococcaceae; genus RGIG6463. Next base: position 1,663 of record JAFXJE010000211.1, read on the forward strand.
CACGAATGTCGATTCCTTGCGTTTTGCCTACAATATAGCCAAAAGGAATCGCACCTAAAAAGTAGGCACTTATGACCAAAATTAGTCCATTTAAACTAAACATAGCCTCACCTCTACTCTTCTGACCGTTTTTTCACCACAAATCGCAATGGTGTACCTTCAAAACCAAAATTTTCTCTGATTTTATTTTCCAAGAAACGCAAATAAGAGAAGTGCATTATTTCCGGTTCGTTAACAAACAAAACAAATGTTGGTGGTTTAACATCGGTTTGTGTAGCATAAAGAATTTTCAAGCGTTTACCCTTATCAGATGGTGGTGGATTGAGTTGTACTGCATCACGAATAATTTCATTCAAAATACTGGTACTGATGCGTAAATTATTTTGTTCTGCCACACGGTTAACAATA
>JAFXJE010000212.1 GCA_017532485.1 Peptococcaceae bacterium
CCATAAACAAAACAAGTGCTAGTCCTGCCAAAGTAGCCAGATTAGCTTGGTCCTCTTTGCCCATAGATTTTAAGACACTATGCAAAACTGCAGTTAAAATACCTATCCCAGCAATTTTAAAGATAATATCCGTCTGCACTGTTTTTACCTCCTAAATCAAAATTATGACTAAGACAGCTCCTGCAGAAACACCTAAATAACGCCATAATTGTTCCTTTTGCCTGCCCTCAGCTAAAGCTTCGCCAAGATTATATTCCAGCCTTTGCTGCAATAAAGCCAGCGTTTTTTCTTGAGCCACTGCATCTCCCTGTCCCAAATTTACACAGCTTTCTCGCAGCAAAAGAATATCTTCTGCTGTTAAATCCGTCTGTGCCAATCTCAGCTCTGCCTTGTCCCATGCTTCAGCCAAAAGCAATTTTTCTTCCGTCATCGCAGAAACTATACCTTGGAAAAAATCTTCCAGCCACGGCTCGACTTGTGAACAGACTCTTTTTAAAGCCACAGGCAAAGGAGTTAAACTATAGGTAATTTCCGTAGCTAAAAGATTAAACGCTGTTTGCAATTGCCGTAACTGGCGTACGCGTTTGGGATAATGGGCGGCTTGCTGCCAGCCCAAAAGAGTGCAGCTGCAAATAATTAAGATAATCCCAGCTATTTTCATTTACTCACCTCAACAAAGGGAGATATTCACCATCTTGATAAGCATAAATTTGTTTCAGCTCACCCAAATGCTCCTTCCGTTCCAAAATAACTATTCTTTGCAATAAACCATGGTTAGTTAAGCGACTTAAATGTGGATGATGGTAAATATCCTCGATACTTTTGCCATGTGCTGTCAAAAGCACACTTACCCCAGCCTGCAGCGCCTCCTCAACTGCTGTTACATCTTCACCAGTACCGATTTCATCCGTAGCTAAAATATCCGGCGCCATTGAACGAATAAGTATTTTCATACCCTCGGACTTAGGACAGCAATCAAGAATATCGGTGCTGCTGCCTACATCTAATTGAGCCTTGCCATTAACCGTAGCAGCAATTTCTGAACGCTCGTCCACCACACCTACCGTCATTTGCTCACTAAATTGACGCAAAGCATCACGCAGTATCGTTGTTTTTCCACAGCCTGGTGGTGCAACAATTAAAGTATTCAGCACCTCGCCTTCCTGCAGTAAATAAGGCAGCAGCTTATCAGCTGCACCAAAGACAGCACGTGCAAGACGAAAATTCAAAGCAGCTATATTACACTGAGTTTTAACCATACCATTTTCCAAAACAGCTTTCCCGACCAACCCCACTCGATGACCACCTGGCAAGGTTAAATAGCCGCGTCTATATTCCTCCTGCCAAGCATAAACAGAGCCTTGATTGAGCCTTAGCAGTAAATAATCCATTTCCTCCTGCTCCAAATTTATTTCAGTAAATATTTTGCGTTCTCCGTTCTGCCAAATTACTTGCAAGGGCTTGGCCAAGCGACAACGAATTTCTGTCAGTGCATTTAATCTCTCCGACCCCAAGCTTTGCAGCGTTTCCCTTAAGCGCTGTGGAAAATATTCCTCCAACAAACATTCTACTCTCCTCATTCTTGTCCCCCCTTTATTTACCATAGTTTATGCAGCAACATAAAAATAAAGAACAAAAAGGTTCTCAAAAACAAAAAGTCTCCCCTGCCCGATGATTTCCACTCGAGTAGGGGAGATGTTAAAGTAGTAATATAACTCTATTTTATTTACTTTGTAAACTCTGCATTGCTCTTTTTAAGCCTGCAATAAAATTCCGAACTGTTGCAGGCGCATCCTTGCGATACAGCACACCATGAACAACATTAGGCAAATCATAATTTACGCGCAAAGGCAAATATCGTTTATTGTTAAAATAATAACGATAATCTAAACCTGACATAAAGGTAAGACTTCCCGTCTGCTCCATCATACTACGATGAAAATCAGCATCAGTAGAACAAATAATATGCATATCATAAATTGTCGATTGCAAATCTTCAATTGGTATTAGATTATAAACAGTCTTAATTTGCTTATCATTTTCCAAATTAATTTTATCCAAGAAATCATCATGTCGATAATAACGGCCATCTGCTACCATTACAATTTCATCACGCACAAAGGTTTCCCATTCTAATTCATTTTCCAACTCCGGATAACTAGTGTATAAAACCTGTTCATTAATCGTCATTAAACCAAGGATATTTTCTCCCGTAAGAACCTGTTGAACAATACTATCATAATCATTAATTTGCAAAAGATTAACACTTATTTTTTTGTCTAACATTTGTATGCCAGCCAAAACCTCAGGTAAAACCATTTTTGTTACCGAGGAAGTCGCCCAAATTTCAATATATATATCTTTCTTTTCTTCCTCCAGCTTCAACAATGCTAATTGTTGCTGCAACAATTCTTCTTCCACAACAACTTTTTTCGCAAAATCCACCACCAAGCGTCCTGCTTCTGTTAAAAAAACACCTGTCTTAGTTCTAACCAAAACTTCTACTCCAAGTTCCTGCTCCAGATGTTTAATATTTTTGCTGACCGCCTGCTGCGAAATATAAAGTCTTTGCGCTGTCGCACTAATCGAACCAGTCTGCGCTATATCCAACAAACATTTCAATTTTTCAATTCGCATCTTTTCACCTTCATTCCTAGCAACATACTATAATTTACCCTTATTGTAGCATATTTCAGAACAAATACAACCCTCTATTGAAAGTAAGAACATGATAAAAAAGCACCTAGGACAAAAATCCCAGGTGCCTTTATTTTCAGATAATTCAGTTTTCTTATTAGAATACGAATTGAGCTACTGGCCAACCAATTAAGATACCGAAAATGAATAAGAATGGAATGATTTTCAGAGC
>JAFXJE010000213.1 GCA_017532485.1 Peptococcaceae bacterium
AGCCATAAATGCTTCCTGTGGAATTTCCACACGCCCTACTTGCTTCATGCGTTTTTTCCCTTCTTTTTGCTTTTCTAACAATTTACGTTTACGCGAGATGTCACCACCGTAACATTTATCCAAAACGCTTTTTCGCAAAGCTTTAACTGTTTCACGCGCAATAACTTTATTACCGATAGCAGCTTGAATAGGTACTTCAAACATCTGACGTGGAATAATTCCCCGCAATTTACCTACCAGCACACGACCACGTGAATACGCTTTGTCTTTATGCACAATGCAGGATAAAGCATCCACTAATTCACCATTAACTAAAACATCCAATTTAACTAATTTAGACTCTTTATGACCAATCAATTCATAGTCCAAAGAAGCATAACCTTTAGTCTTAGTTTTCAGTTGGTCAAAGAAATCATAAACAATTTCACTTAATGGCAATTCATACTTCACATTAACTCTTGTTTCCGTAATATATTCCATATTTACGAAAGTACCACGTTTATCCTGAGCAATTTCCATAACTGCCCCAACATAATCTTTTGGTACCATGATGCTGGCTGCCACATAAGGCTCTTCCAATGTTGCAATACTACCCGGGTCAGGCAATTGCGCAGGGTTGTCCACCATCAAAACTTCTCCGTCTGTCTTGGTTACTCGATAAATAACGCTAGGAGCTGTAGTAATCAAATCAATATCATACTCTCTTTCCAAACGTTCCTGCACAATTTCCATGTGTAAAAGTCCTAAGAAACCACAACGGAAACCAAAACCTAATGCAGATGATGTTTCCGGCTCAAAAATCAAAGCAGCATCATTTAACTGCAATTTTTCCAAGGCATCTTTTAATTCTGGATATTGATTATTTTCTACTGGATAAAGACCACAATAAACCATTGGTGTTGCCTTACGATAACCCTCCAAAGGCTCTGCAGCAGGATTATTAGCATCGGTAATAGTGTCCCCTACCTCTGTATCAGTAACGGTTTTAATACTAGCTGCCACATAACCTACTTCCCCTGGATATAAAGCATCTACCTGTTTCATGGCTGGTGCAAAAACACCAATTTCGGTCACATCAAATTCTTTCCCCTTATTCATCATGCGAATACGGCTGTTTTTCTTCAAAACACCGTCAACAACACGAATATAAGATAAAGCACCACGATAGGAATCATACAAAGAGTCATAAATCAAAGCCTGCAAAGGTTTCTCGGTATCACCTTGTGGAGGTGGCACTTTTTGGACAATTTGCTCCAAAATTTCTTTAATCCCGATACCTTCTTTAGCAGAGCATAATACAGCCTCACTGGCATCCAAACCAATAACATCTTCGATTTCCTGACGTACGCGTTCTGGGTCAGCACTTGGGAGGTCAATTTTATTAATTACCGGAATAATTTCCAAATCATTTTCCAATGCTAAATAAACATTAGCCAAAGTTTGTGCTTCAATACCTTGAGCTGCGTCCACAACTAAAATCGCCCCTTCGCACGCTGCCAAACTTCTAGATACTTCATAAGTAAAGTCAACATGACCTGGAGTGTCAATTAAATTAATAATATATTCTTCGCCATCATCAGCACGATAATTTAAACGTACCGATTGCAATTTTATCGTAATCCCACGCTCACGTTCCAAGTCCATATTATCTAAGACTTGGTCAACCATTTCCCGCTTAGACAACGCCCCGGTATATTCTAAAATGCGGTCAGCAAGCGTAGATTTTCCATGGTCGATATGGGCAATGATACAAAAATTTCTGATTTTTTCCTGCATCCGTTTTCCTCCTCATCCATTTCTGTTCCTATTATAGCTTGTTTTTCTTTCCCCTGCAACTATACCGCCGACGACTTAACAAAAAAAGCTGACCAACAAATGTCAGCCAGCTTTTATGCATTTCTTACTCAGCAACAGGATAAACACTTACTTGTTTTCTGTCTCCGCCTTTACGTTCGAATTTAACGATACCATCTACTTTAGCAAATAAGGTATCATCACCACCGATACCAACATTGTTACCTGGATGGATTTTGGTGCCTCTTTGTCTGTAAAGAATGTTACCAGCTAAAACGAACTGACCGTCCGCTCTTTTAGCACCTAAGCGTTTGGATTCGGAGTCACGACCGTTTTTGGTGGAACCTACCCCTTTTTTAGATGCAAATAACTGAAGATTTAATTTCATCATTACTGTGCACCTCCTTTAATTTTCAATTTTTGTATAGAGATATACTTCGGATATTCCGTTTTTAAGTCTTTCAGACCAATTGACAGCAT
>JAFXJE010000017.1 GCA_017532485.1 Peptococcaceae bacterium
ACTGTTAATATCTAATAAAATCATTAAATCATCAAAACGGAAACGATGAATACGGTTAAAATCTAAATTGTTTTCCATAATGTCTTATCTCCTTAATAGTATGTACTCATATTATTTTATTTTATTTTTTTTCAGATAATTCGTCAAGCTATTCATAAAGAGTTCTTAACATTTCCTTATGAATATGCTGACCACAAAAAGAGGAAAAATGTTATAATAAAGTTATAAAAAAGCGAATACTAATAGCGAATAGTCTGTCTAGGAGGGAAAATAATTGGAACAAGAAAATTATGGTTATGATAGAGAAAATCGTGCTGCGGAGGCAGAGGAAAAAATGAAGGCGGCGGTTAACTACAGTACTGAACCGAAAAAGAAAAAAGGCTCAAAAGCAATTGCTAGCTTGCTGCTGAGTTCTTTTATCGGTGGTATTGTGGGTGGTGTTGTCGGGATGAATTTAGCAACTCCCAATAATACTCTAACTATTCCTCGGGACAGTGCACCTATTGAAGTGGTAGCAGGAGATATTTCGCCGGTAGTAGCAATTGCCGAAGTGGTCAGCCCGTCAATAGTAGGGATTAAGACTTATGGCATGGTGCAAGATTGGTTTGGACGTCAATATACCAGCCAGTTAGGTGGTGGTTCTGGTATTATTTTTCGGAACGACGGCTATATTATTACCAATAATCATGTAGTAGAGGGAGCAACGGGGATTGAAGTGAGCCTGTATAATGGGGAAAGCTATCAGGCTGAAATTATCGGGGTTGACTCGGCTACGGATTTGGCAGTAATTAAGATTGAAGCACCTGATTTGGCAGCAGCAGTTTTAGGTGATTCTGATGAACTGCGTATTGGCGAGTTGGCTGTAGCTATCGGTAATCCATTGGGTTATAGTAATACTGTGACCAGTGGAATTATCAGCGGGTTAAATCGCCAAAGTATGAGTGGCTATGAGCAGGAGTTGAGCTTAATTCAGACAGATGCAGCAATTAATAGCGGTAATAGTGGTGGAGCCTTGGTAAACAGTAATGGTGAGGTTATCGGGATTAATAGTGTTAAGCTGGCTTCCGGCAGTGTCGAAGGGATGGGCTTTGCGATTACGATTAATGAGGCAAAGCCAATTATTGAACAGCTGTTAAATCAAGGTCATGTCAGTCGTCCTTATATGGGGATTGGGGTGCAGGAAATTACCGAGGTTTTAGCTAAACAATATCAGCTGAGCCAAAAACATGGGATTATCATTACGCAGATTGTTGAAAATGGCCCTGCAGATAAAGCAGGCTTGCGTTTAGGCGATATTATTTATAAGGCTAATGATGTCTTGATTTATAAGTTTACAGATTTCAGCGATTTACTAGATGCAAGCCAAGTTGGGGATAGTATCCACCTTTTGATTGATCGTAATGGCAAGCAAATGGAAATTTTTGTGACTCTTGGCGATAAAGGAAAAGCTTAATATTTAATAAATGGATAGCTTGGGAAGTAAAAGACCTCCTCTTATACTAGATAAAAGAAACACAGGTATAAGAGGAGGTTTTTATTGTATTTGTTGAAATAGCTTAGTAAATTCTTTTGACATCGAAATTGTGACTTTCCAGAGCAGAGATAATTTCTTGGATATGAGCATGGCCGTTAGTTTCGGCGGTTACTTCAAGCTGAACATTGCCGACGCGGTCTAAGGCTTTGAACTGATTGTGTTCCAGCTTGATAACATTGGCACGATGGTCCGATAAAATTTGAGCGATTGCTAATAACTGACCAGGTGTATCCGGCAAGTCTACGGAG
>JAFXJE010000214.1 GCA_017532485.1 Peptococcaceae bacterium
TGTTGTTTTTCATAAACGCTTGTATGAACGCTATGGCAAAGAAGATATTGATTTGTTAGAAATCATCAACGATAAATGTCCGAAAACTTTGTATAATATTATTCCGGCTAAAGCCTACCGTGATTGGTGGGATGATTATGTTGCTTGTTCTACTGACGTAGGTTTTCATCGCAGTATGTTGGAAAAACATGAGGCTATTGCTTTTATGCCGCGTTTGGCTTATGATTATTTCTTTTCTTCCAAGCGTTATATGTCGCTTCCGGTTAAAAGTGATACTGATATGCGTTTTCCTTTTGTGCATCTAGCTATTTATTTGAAAGAAAATAAAAAATTACGGAATTTTGTTAAGCATATTAAAAAGGAAATGAATGTTAAGCAAGATTAAAGGTATAATGAGCGAACCATACAATAAAAAGTTGTGAGGTGGAGGGTGAATATTCAAAATAATGTTGTTTGCCTAATAAAAAATTTTTTGGTAATATATAGACGTAACGATGAATATGGCTATAATGAAATTATATAGCTGTTTACATGAAACTAAAGCAAGGGAGGATGGTGCTCGAAAAAAGAAGAAATTAAGATGTTGAAGTTGACGGAGTTTTTAAACGATTGATGCTATTCACGGACTTGATTTATTTTATTTGTATTTATGAATGAATGTTTAATCGCAAGAAACAAAAGCTGCGACAACATCGAAGCAAGGTTTTTGGATTTATTTAGTAAGAAAAAAGTAATTATTCTAGTGATTAATCAAAAGAAACGAGGGAGTTTATTATGGAACAGAAAAAAGTTTCCATCGTGCACTATATTGTTGTAGCTGCATTTTGTTTATTATTCCGTTTCGTGCCACCATTCGCTGGCATTACACCTTATGGTATGGGTATTTTAGGTACATTTATCGGCGCTATCTATGGTTGGATGACTATCGATATGTTATGGCCTAGTTTAATGGCTTTAGCTGGTGCTGGTTTAAGCGTTGGTATGAACCAAATGTTAGCTGCTTCCTTTGGTAACATGGCAGTAGTAGCATTAGTATTGTGCATGGGCGTTTTGGGCGTTGCTATGCAAACAGGTGCTTTCAACTGGTTAGTACAATTAATTTTAAACAACAAATTCATGAACGGTAAAGCTTGGTTTACCTTATGGTTCATTTTAGTATTTGCTTGGTTCATGGGTTGCCACAACCCAATCATCATGTGCGTTATCTTCTGTGCATTTGCTGACTCTATCTTCAAACAAGTTGGCTTACAGAAAAATGACCCACTGATTGTTGCTATGTATTTGGGTATTGCTTACTGCTTAATGATGGGTCAAATCTTATTCCCATTCATCTCCACAGGTTTAACATTAGTTATGGCTTATGGTGCAATGTTCCCTGACAACCCAATTGACATGGTTCCATACTTAGTTTACATGGTAATCGTAGGTATCGCTATGTGTACAGTTTACATCGCATTAATGAAATTCGTTTTCCGTATCGATGTATCCAAAATTGCAAACTTCAAAACTGAAGGCGGTGCTCCTGCAGCTACTCGTGAACAGAAAATTGGTTTATGGGTATTTTTAATCTTCATCATCATTATGTTAGCTATGTCTTTAGCTCCAGCTCCAATTAAACACTTCTTGGAAAAATTCGGTTTAATCGGTACAGTTTTAATCGGCGCTTGCGTAGTTGCATTAATGAAAAAATCCGATGGTACTCCATTAATCGACTTAGAAAAAGCTTTCCACATGTGCAACTGGGGTCAAATTACAATGGTTGGTTACATCATGGTAGTTTCCCAATACATGATGGGTGCAGATGCTGGTATCTCCGCTGCTATGGCTAAATTAATCATGCCATTCATGGCTTTACCACCAATCGTATTCTTGGCTGTTGCTTTAGCTATCGGTGTAGTTTTAACTAACGTTGCTAACAACATGATCGTTTGTATCTTATTAATGCCTTTCTTAGTAAGATTTGGTTCCATGATCGGTATGCCTCCAACAGGTATGGTAGCTTTACTGTTCTTCATGTCCCAATTTGCTATCGCTACACCAGCTGCTTCTCCTGTAACAGCTGTTGCTATGACACAGGAAATGGCAGACCCTGGCGTAATGACCAAATTTGCGTTGAAAATTATCCCATTCTTATTCGTAATCGGTATCGCAATTGGTTGGCCAGTAGCTCAATTCGTATTCTAATAAGAAGACTGAATTATCTGAAAATAAAGGCACCTGGGATTTTTATCCTGGGTGCTTTTTTGTTATGCTCTTACTTTTAAGAGAGAGGGTTGTATTTGTTCTGAAATATGCTACAATAAGGGTAAATTATAGTGTGCTGCTAGGAATGAAGGTGAAAATATGCGAATTGAAAAATTAAAATGTTTGTTGGATATAGCGCAGACAGGTTCGATTAGTGCGACAGCGCAAAGACTTTATATTTCGCAGCAGGCGGTCAGCAAAAATATTAAACATCTGGAGCAGGAGCTTGGAGTAGAAGTTTTGGTTAGAACTAAGACAGGTGTTTTTTTAACCGAAGCGGGACGCCTGGTGGTGGATTTTGCGAAAAAATTTGTTGCAGAAGAAGCGGTGTTGCAGCAACAATTGGCGTTGTTGAAGCTGGAGGAAGAAAAGAAAGATACATATATTGAAATTTGGGCGACTTCCTCGGTAACAAAAATGGTTTTACCTGAGGTTCTAGCCGGCATACAAATGTTAGATAAAAAAATCAGTGTTAATCTTTTGCAAATTAATGATTATGATAGTATTGTTCAACAGGTTCTTACGGGAGAAAATATCCTTGGTTTAATGACGATTAATGAACAGGTTTTATACACTAGTTATCCGGAGTTGGAAAA
>JAFXJE010000215.1 GCA_017532485.1 Peptococcaceae bacterium
CTCCGTATCTCCAATCTTTGTCGCTGCTGGTCCTGGTATCAAAGCTGGTTATAAGATTAAAGGTTATGTAAGAGAAGTAGACGTAGCTCCAACTACAGCGGTATTGTTGGGTGTAGATATTCCGGCTGATTGTGAGGGGGCTCCAGCTTACCAAATCTTCACTGAACGCGTTTAAGCTTGTTAATTTTGCTTGTGGCGTCGTTGTTTAAAATTTTTCTCGTCTTGCGTATGTTATATACGCGTCACTCGAAAAATTTAAAGCCGCCTAGCCACAAACAAAATTTCCTTCGCTTACGGCGTGTTAATTTTTACTGTGGCGTCGTTGTTTTTGATTTTTCTCGCCTTGCGTACCTAATGTACGCGTCGCTCGGCAAGCAAAAAGCCGCCTCGACCTGACGAAAATTTCCTACGTCATAGCGCGTATGCCTAAGGATGACGCCGCTTGATTAATTTCAAGTGGCGTCATTGTTTTTGTTTTTCTCGCCTAACCTTAATTAAACTGCCTCTATTAATTAGGCCCCCTTAAGTTAAGGGAGCTGTCACGCCGACGTTTTTTTGTCGGTGTGGCTGAGGGATCTGTTTTCCTTTTTTACCGTTATTTTTAGCTTGGATAAAAGGAAAAATTTGATAAATACTTGACTTTTTTGGCAGAGCAAAGCATACTAAGAAAAGACAATAGTAACGGAGAGGAGACTCGACATGACTAAAAAAGTATTGTATTTACTGAGTTTGTCCCTGCTTTTGATACTAGTGCTTAGTGCAAGTGGTTGTGGGCAAAAAGAGGAAATGCCTGTTCAAGGGGAAGAATTATTACCTGTGCAACAGGAAGAACAGATAGAAACAGTACTGGTCGTTCTTTATGCTTATGATGCAGTTGAAGATGATACTTATACGGTAGTAACAGAAGTGGAAAAGGAAATCTTTGGTGTAGAGGCTGTAGTAGAGTCTTATCAGACAAGTATCGTTCAAGGTATTTATGGGCAAGAATTGATGGTTAATGAGGTTAAAGAAATAGCACCTTCTGCTGCCGATACTCAAGATGGAAAAGTTTATATTGACTTTGATAGTGAAAATATTAAGAATTTAGCTTTGGAAGATGGTTTGGAAGGGCAGTTTTGGGGCAACCTTGCAAGAAGCATCGATGAAAATTTAGGTTATATTGACGAAATATATTATACCATGGATGGTGGCAAAAATTTCGTTAGTGGTCATCTGCGTTTTTCGGCTAAAGAGCCTTTCTGGTATGCAAATCAACAACCAACTGAATAGGTAAAAAATATTACCCCTCGGTTTATTTGAAAATAAGCCGAGGGGTATTTGTTTTTACTTAAGAATATGAATAGTGCCATTGTCGTTAAGGTGGCGAAGCAGAGATAACATAATTGGGAAACCGAATAAACCGATGACACCAAAAATATTAACCCCAAGGAACATACTGACCAAAGTAACGATTGGGTGAAGACCTAGTTGACCACCTACAATTTTTGGTTCAATAATGTTGCGTACAACAGTAATGAATAAGTAGAGTAGGAATAGAGCCAGGGCACGCGTGAAATCACCACTCAAAAGTGTAATAACAACCCATGGCAGCATGATACCACCTGTACCGAGAACAGGTAAAATGTCAAAGACAGCGATACAGATTGCAATTAAGATAGCATAATCCAAACCAATAATGCTGAGACCTACCGACAATTCCGTAAAGGTTATAGACATAATGATAAAGTAAGAGCGAATACAAACAAATAAAGTACCGATGATATAATCACGAATTTGTTCAAATAAAGCTGAGGCATTTGCACTTAATTGTCTTTTGCAGAAATTAAAGAGCAAATCAAAGTCAACAGCAATAAAGGCAGATGAAATAATCATCAGCACTAGCTCGATAAAGAGTAATGGAATAGAAGTAGCCAAACTTGATAAAGTAGTGACAGCCCAAGAAGAAAGACTGGAAATCATATTACCCAAAGATTGCATAAATTGGTCGCCAAAGCTGGCGATAATCTTAACTGTCGACGGGTCGATTTGAATGAAAGTTTTTTCAATGCTGTCAAAAGCTCTGATTAAAATTGGAACCATGTCTGCTTCATAAAAAGCTGTGATGAAAGCAATTACTGACTGGATACTGGACACAGCTTTAATAATCAAGAGAAAAACTAAAAAACCTATTGTAGCATAAAACAAAAGTACCATCAGTAAAGCTACGGGTTTATAGCTCAGCTTAAACTTATGACAAACATATTTAGTCGGTTTTCGCAGGACATAAGCGATAAGTAAACCAAATACAAATGGTGCTAAAATAGGCAAAGCGTATTTGATTAACAAAAAAGCTATGGCTAAGATGATCAGATAGAAAATAACATTAACAATAAAAGAATATTTTTTTTCTAAGTTCATAGTAATCATATCCAATTCTTTTTGATAACATTTTATGAGATGTACTCTTTTAATTATAACCTCTATCTCAGCCAAAAGACAAGAGCTGGATTTATAATATTCCTAAATAAACCCACCTTTCCTGGTGGGTTTAGCAATCTTCAGGGGATAAAATAAAGGATATCGGAAGCAGCAACAGGAAATAAATATGAAAGTAAAAAAGATAAGATTGAGGAGAAGGTGGGCTAATGGATAAATTTGTACAAAAACAACTAACCCAAATTGCTAAAAAAGAAGAAAAATTTTTACAGCCGAAAGAACAAAAAGCTTCTTTCAAACAATTAACTGATAAAGTGGAGGAAAAAATTCCTGATGGGTTGCAGGAAAAATTGGAATTGGCTTTTTACAAAGGTTTTCAATTAGTTTTTGAAAAGGGAACTGTTCTAATTGAAAAAACTTATGACAAAGAAGATTTATATAAAGAGCATCAAATGCATCATTATAGTTTTACGGAATTAAATAGAAAAAAAAGCTATAAAAAATTGAAAAAACAATCTGGTTTGCGAAATTTATTAAATTTAGGTATTACTACTGTTGAAGGCACAGGTTTGGGAATTATGGGGATTGGTTTACCTGACATTCCAATTTTTATTGGTGTTTTGCTGAAAGGTATTTATGAAACAGCACTATCTTATGGGGTCGATTACGAGCAGTTGGAAGAGCAGTATTTCATTTTGTTGTTAATAGCAGCAGCTTTAGCTGATGACGAAATGAAATTTGCTCGAAATCAACAAGTGGATGAAGCAATTTTAGCTTTACACCAAGGTAAGAAGTGGTCGGCTGAAGAAGTTGAAGAACAAATGAAGCAAACAGCTCAAGTTTTAGCAACTGACATGCTTTGCTTAAAATTTATTCAAGGTTTACCTGTAGTGGGTGCAATCGGTGGTGCAGCCAATGTAATTTATGATAAAAAAATTCTTGATTATGCAGAATTGAAATACCAAAAACGCTATTTGCTGAAGTTAGTAAATTAAAATGTCGATATTTATTATTTTATTTGTTTTTACGTCGGTTGTATTATATAATAGTTGTAAGTATTCAAAATATAAGGTTGAAAATGCCTAAGGGGGAAAGAATATGCAACTATTTAAGGGAAAAGATAATGCAGCATCATCAGAAAAGAAGAAAATAACTTTTGGTATTACAGGCAAATTATTGGCAGCTATTATGGTACCTGTTATTGTGGCTTTAGCTTTAGTAGGGACTGTCTTATCCTATGAAGTTTCTGTTGAGGTGAAAAATTTGTTATCTGCAGAAATTCAAGCTCAATCAGAAGCTACATCTAAAACTATAGAGGCTTATTTTGTTCCGTATGAATATCATTCTGCGGCCTTGGCAAATTCAACTAGTATCAAAGATATGATTAGGGAATATTATAATACAGATATTGACCGGTTAGAAAATTGCGCTAATTATCCAATAGTAGTAAAAGAAATGGATAAAATGAAGCAAGAAGATAAGAAAATTTTAAATTATTGGACAGCAGTAAGGACACAAGTTATTCAGTCTGACGGCTATCTTAGTGACCCTGGGTGGAATGCTACTACTCGCCCATGGTGGATTGAGATGACTAATGCTGATGGATTTGTCATTTCTGCACCTTATGAAGATACTAGCACTGGCAAGACTGTAGTTACTGCGGCCTCACCAATATATGCTGATACTCAAAATGTAATTATTGGGGCAGTTGGGATTGATATTACTTTAGATGTATTAGCTGAGTCTTTATCAGAATTAACTATTGGGGAAACAGGTTATGTGGTAGTAATCGACCATCAGGATAATATCGTTTATCACCCTGATTCTAGTTTGATGTTGCAGCCTAGTACAGAATTAGGTTATTCTGATAATATGTTGCAAGCTTTAGCTGCAAAACAGAATACACCATATTTGGAATACACTAGAAATGGTGTTACCGAACATGGTAGTGTAATTTATATTGAAGGTTTAGGTTGGAAAGTTATCGGGATGATGCCTGATGAAGAGTATCATACAGAGGCAACCAAAATCGTTGACAAAGTAAATACGGCTTTTGGTTTTATCATTATTTTATTAGCAGTCATTATTTATGTTATGTCTCAAACAGTAGTGCGTCCATTGAAACGCTTAAATAGTGCGGCGAAGGAAATTGCTGCTGGTAATTTGGAAGTCGAGCCAAATGTAAATACCAAAGATGAAACTAAGGAATTGGCGGACAGCATTATGGAGATTGTTGATCGCTTGAAATTGAATATGGTTTATATTGATGAAGTTGCTGTTGTTTTGGAACAAATCGGGCGTGGTAATTTAGTTTTTGAATTGAAACAAGATTACGCTGGTGGTTTCAAAAAATTAAAAGATTCGATGCTTGATGTACAA
>JAFXJE010000216.1 GCA_017532485.1 Peptococcaceae bacterium
GGCGCATTGGTGGACCGGCAAAAGTTATGTATCAGCCGAAAAATCAAGTCGAATTAGCACAACTTTTGAGTGAACTGCATAATGCGAAGCAAGAATTTTATGTGCTTGGTGGCGGCTCTAATCTTTTAGCTGCTGACCAAGGCACAGAACTGGCAGTCATTAATACGAGCAGTGGTTTAGTGAACTTAAATATTGAGAATGGCATTATTCGAGCAGAGGCAGGGGTACCATTGCCTTTGCTTGCTTATCGTGCTGCTGAAGCAGGACTGAGTGGTTTGGAATTTGCCTCTGGTATTCCCGGCACTGTAGGTGGTGCTGTGGTTATGAATGCTGGTGCTTACGGCGGGCAAATAGCTGATGTTCTTCAAGAGGTTGTTTGTTATGACTACAAAGGTGAGAGGGTTGTTTTAACCACTGAAGAATGTTGTTTTGCTTATCGGCAGAGTAGATTTAAGCACGATAAGGCATTGGTTGTTGCAGAAGCAGTATTTTCTCTAGCTCAAGGTTCAATGACAGAGATAAAAGCTGTGATGCAGCAGCGTCAAGCAGAGCGAAAATTGAAGCAGCCTTTAGAATATCCCAATGCTGGCAGTGTGTTCAAAAATCCGTTGGGGCATTCAGCTGGACAATTAATTGAGGCTGTCGGTGCCAAAGGTTGGCGTGTTGGTGATGCAGCTGTTTCAGAAAAACATGCCAATTTTATTGTTAATCTTGGACAAGCTACGCAACAAGATGTAGTAGCTTTGGTTCAAAAAATAAAAGAAACAGTCAAAATGCAGTTTGAAATTGAATTAGAAGAAGAATTTATTTATTTCCCCGTAAAAAACAAAAATAAAATCTAGACATTATTTTCTCAGCTTGTTATAATTATATAGATTAAGTTTTAATCGATAAAATTAGTTTAGTTGTGAGGCTATGAAACGACAAGACAAAATTATAATATTGAATGATTACAAAAATGCTGAGGAGCCGAAGCAGGAATTTGTTTCGGAAAAGCAGGGTAAGACGACAGTAAAAAAGAGACCACAAAAGAGTAAGAAAAAGAGCAAGATTAAGATTAAGTGGAAAAAGCTCGGGTCAACATTTTTTGCCGTTGTTTTGGCATTTGTTCTCATTTATTGGCTAGGAAGTTCGCCTTTATTTAATATAAGTGCCATTACCGTGCAGGGAAATGAAACGGTAGCGACAGAAAAAATTATTCGATTATCAGAAATTGAAATCGGAAGTAATTTTTTTGCGGCGAAGGTAAAAAAGGCGGAAGAAAATTTGGAATATTATCCTTTCATTGAGCAAGCGGAAGTAAAGAGAAAATTGTTTAATAAAATTGCTATTGTTGTAAAGGAACGTCCGGCAATTGGCTATGTAGTAACACCTGACGGTTACATTCAAGTGAGTGCTGATGCCAGAATGTTGGCAGTTCAGCAGACTTTAAATAATTATAATCTTCCGGTAATCAGTGGCGTGGATTTGGACGAGCTGACCAGTTTAGGTGGTGTAATTGAAAATAAAAAATTACAGCAGGCGTTAAAGGTTTTGAGTAGTTGTGACAAGGAGCTTTTAAATAATTTAGCTGAATTAAATGTCAGCCAAAATGGTGAGATTGTTGCTTATACTAATCAAAAGCTGGAAGTTCGTTTAGGTGATATGGATAATGTGGAGAAAAGGTTAGCAGATTTGAATGATATTATCCGGGAAATCATGGAGCAAAAAATCCCTTTAGACGAAATTCAATATATTGATGTGCGTTATGCGGGGGTTCCGGTAATTAAAATGAAGGATTAACTATGGAATACTGGGGGAATTGCAATGACAATGTTTGAATTGGCAAAAGAACAAAATGGAAATCTTGCCTGTATAAAAGTTGTAGGTGTAGGTGGTGGCGGCGGCAACGCTGTTAATCGCATGATTGCTGCAAATGTAGAAGGCATTGAATTTATCGTAGCCAATACAGATGCACAAGTATTAGCAACATCTAAAGCAGAAACAAAAATTCAATTAGGTACTAAACTTACTCGTGGTTTAGGTGCTGGTGGTAATCCTGAAGTTGGCAGCAAATCTGCTGAGGAAAGTCGCGAAGAATTGGAAAAAGCTTTAGCTGGTGCAGACTTAGTATTTGTAACTGCTGGTATGGGTGGCGGTACAGGTACAGGGGCAGCACCTGTAGTTGCAGAAGTAGCTAAAAGATTAGGTGCTTTAACTATTGCTATTGTAACTAAACCTTTCGCTTTTGAAGGTAAAAAACGCATGAAACAAGCCTTGGCGGGTATTGAACGCTTATCCGAACATGTAGACTCCATTGTTACTATCCCTAATGACCGTTTATTACAAATCGCCAATAAAGATACTACTTTAGAAGCAGCTTTCTCTTTTGCTGATGATATTCTGCGCCAAGGTGTTCAGGGTATTTCTGATACAATTGCCAAAGCTGGTATTATTAACTTGGACTTTGCCGATGTTCGCACTATCATGCAGGATAGTGGTGTGGCATTGATGGGTGTTGGTGTAGCTAAAGGCGAAAATAGAGCTGTTACAGCTGCTAAAGCGGCTATTTCTTCTCCATTATTAGAGTTATCTATTGAAGGTGCAAACGGTATCTTATTCAATATTTCCGGTAGCAACTTGACCTTAATGGAAGCTAATGATGCTGCTGACTTTATTACAGCTTCTGCAGGCACTGACGCAGATATTATGTTTGGTGCTTTTGATGAAGATAATGGTTCTGATGAAATCAAAATCACAATTATTGCAACAGGTTTCAGCCAACAAAATGCAGCTGCAGCACCTGTGCAAGAAACAAAACAGGAAACAGCAGCAGCTCCAGTGGAAGAACCACCAGTTGCAGAGCGTCGTGAACGTATGTCTGCTTTAGACGGTGTAGTAATTCCTGATTTCTTGTTAAGAAAGAAAAATTAATTTAGCTTAGGCGAGGCTGGGACATTTGTCCCAGCTTTTTTACTTAAAAAGAAATTTGTTTCTTTGGGGTGAGAAAAAATGATGATTGAGAAAAGAGAAAATGGTATTACCTTTTGGCAGGCGGATAATTTTTTGGCGACTGGTTTAGTTGCACATGGCTTTAGCACGCGTGAGGGTGGAGTTAGTCCTGTGCCTTATGACAGCTTAAATTTGGGTTTATACAATGATGATGATTTAAGTAATATGCAAGAAAACAGAAAGCGTTTTGCTTATGCCATAGGCGTACATCCAGAACAAGCAGTATGTGGTCATCAAGTTCACCAAACAAAAGTTCAAGTTGTAGGCAAAAAAGATTGTGGTAAAGGTTATCTTGACCCCACTACTGCTTTTACTGATACAGATGCTTTAATTACTAATAAAAAAGGTGTAGCTTTAGTTACTTGTTTTGCTGATTGTGTGCCAATTATGCTTTTAGACCCTGTGCAAGAAGCCATAGGCATTTGTCACTGTGGCTGGCGTGGGACAGTAGAACGCATGGCAGTGAAGACGGTGCAGGCTATGGGAGCTAACTTCAATTCAAAAGCGGAAGATATTTTAGTGGTTATCGGGCCATCTATTTCAGCAGCACATTATGAGGTGGATAAACAAGTACTACAGCAGTTCAGAAAAGCCTTTGTCTTTGCCGAGCAATGTATTACCCAGCGTGATGAAGAACATGGTTTGTTGGATTTGTGGCAAATTAATAAATTACAGTTGGAAGAAATCGGTGTAATTGCTGAAAACATGGAAATAAGTGGTTTATGTACTTTTCAGGAACAAAAACAATTTTTCAGTCATCGCGCTTCAGGAGGAAAAACAGGTCGTAACGCTGGTATTTTAATGTTGCAAGAATAATAAATATTGTTTATATAATATATTTGTGCTATAATATATTAAACAGCAAGGTATGACAAATTAAGAGGAGTGATTGGTATGCTGGCGAAAGATATTATGACAAAAGAAGTAATTACAGTATTAGAAGATGCGACAATTCAGGCTGTCGGCAAATTGTTTGTAGAAAAAAACATTAGTGGCGTACCTGTAGTCGATGAAGAAGGTAAATTAAAAGGTATTTTAAGTGAAGGCGATTTAGTCTATCAGCAGAAGCCGATTAATCCACCGTTGTTCATTAACTTATTTGACAGTGTTATTCAGTTGGACCGTAAAGAATTTTGGGAAGATGTAAATAAAATAGCAGCTAGGACAGCAGGTGAATTGATGACCAAGACAGTTATTACTGCTGATGAAAATGCTACTGTAGAAGAACTGGCAAAGTTGATGATTAACAAAAAGGTCAACCGTATTCCGATTGTGAATGCAGCTAACCAAGTAATAGGTTTAGTATCTCGTCACGATGTCGTAAAAGGTATGTATGGTGATGACTAAAGATAAATAATGAAAGTGAGAGGCTGGGATTACTCCCAGCCTCTCACTTGTTATGAAACTTAATTTATTTACTTATTGTTTTTCTGCAATTCTACTAACTGCATATTTAATAGTAAAATTTATTAGAAATAGGATGAGATTGTTTGTGATGAGATAAATAATGGCAATATTAAAAATAGAAACAGTATATAGGAGCTTGATTTTAAATAAAATAAAGAGTAAAATAAAGTCGTACTTTATTTTACTCGAAAAAATGGGTGGTGAGTTTATGTATATTAAAAGACATTTAGAAGAACAGATTTTAGAGGTTTCTCAATATTATCCTGTTGTTATGGTTTGTGGTCAGCGTCAGGTGGGAAAATCCACTATGTTAAATCATATCAAAGAACCAGAGCGAAAATATGTTACTTTAGATGACGGCAATGCACGCAGACTTGCTGCCAATGATCCTGCACTGTTTTTTGAAACTTATGGATATCCGTTATTAATTGACGAATTTCAGCGTGTGCCGTCTATATTGCTTGAAATAAAAAGAATTGTTGATCAAAAATCACTTGATGGTGAGGAAAACAGTGGGATGTTTTGGTTGACAGGATCACAAAAATTTAAAATGATGCAAAATGTTTCAGAATCTTTGGCTGGTCGTATTGCAATTTTTGATTTAGCC
>JAFXJE010000018.1 GCA_017532485.1 Peptococcaceae bacterium
AAAAATCCCATCCTCTTATTCTTTTACTATTAAATTATAAACTTCTCGTTTAGGTAAGCCTGCTTCTTTGGCAGCTTGCTTGATGGCATCTTTTTGCGAAATGCCTTCTTGGACTAATTGATTAACGCGTTCAACAGCCCAAGCAATATCTTTAGCTGCTTCGACAGAAGGCTCTTTACCTTCTAAAATCAGAACAAATTCACCTCTGATTTCGTTTTCTTGGAAATGAGCCAACAGTTCTGCCGGTGTACCACGCAAAACTTCTTCAAATTTTTTGGTCAACTCTCGTGTTGCAGCCATCTGACGTTCTCCGAAAATTTCAGCCATCGTTTCGAGCGTATCTTCTAAGCGATGTGGAGATTCGTAAAAAATCATCGTGCGTGTTTCTTCTGCTAAATTTTGAAAAAAAGTGCGTCGTTCTTTTTTTACACGTGGCACAAAACCTTCAAAAGAAAATCGTTGAGTCGGTAAACCAGATAAAACAAGACCTGTAATTGCAGCTACAGCACCAGGGAGAACGGTAAAAGGAATATTCTCAGCTAAACATTGCTGGACTAAATCCCAACCTGGGTCGGAAATACCAGGCATACCAGCATCGGAAACTAAGGCTACATTTTTGCCTTCGAGCAGAGCTGCGATAATTTTATCACCTTTAACTTGTTTATTATGTTCAAAATAACTTGTTACAGGTTTAGTGATTGCAAAATGATTGAGTAACTGTAAAGTTTTTCTAGTATCTTCGCAAGCTACCAAATCGACAGTTTTTAAAGTATCCAGTACTCTGAGGGTAATATCCTGCAGATTGCCGATAGGGGTAGCGCATACATATAATGTTCCTGGCATAATTATTTCTCCTTCGTGTAATACTGCTGTACCTCAGGTGTATATTCTTGAAATTCATTATAAATAACTAATGGCGGCATGATAGTAAGTTGTGGTGCGCGACCTTTGACAGCTTCCAATAAACAGAGAGAAGCAGGGTCATCAATTTGAGCATGGACAAAGCGCAAACGTACCGGTGCTAAATGATGCTGCTGACAAAGAGATAATAATTCTGGCAGACGTTGAGCACGGTGAACTAGAGCTAAGTGCCCGTCAGGTTTTAAACGTCTGGAACTTTGCTCAATAAGTTGGGCCAGAGTACAAGCCAGCTCGTGTTTAGCCAAAGCTATCTGCTGGTTAGGGCTGACTTTGCCCGAACCTACTGGAAAAAACGGCGGGTTGCTGTAAATATAGTCATAAGCTTGTAAATTAGCAGCAGATAAAGTATTGATATCACCATGCTGAACATGAATTTGGTCAGCTACTCTATTGTATTCCATGGAACGATAAGCCATGTCGGCTAATTCCGGTTGGATTTCCAAAGCATCAATTTGTAAAGTAGGCTCCTGCGCCAATAACAATAAAGGGATAACTCCACAGCCCGTACCAATATCAAGGACAGTGTGGTAAGGTTCAGGTGTCAAAAAATGAGCTAATAAAACAGCATCAATGGAAAAGCGAAAGCCCTGCTTTTTTTGCAGGACTTGGAAATTTTGACGACCTAAATCAGTAAAATCTTCATCAGGTAAGAGAAAACTATTTAGTGACACGACTCAAAACCTCCTGACAGAAAATGCAGCCACCTTGATGTTCACGCCCGTAGTTAGCAGGGCAGATATGATAGCCTTCGTCGTAGAGTTTGGCGAGAGCTTCTTGACCACCACCAAGACCTTTGGCAGTAGATAATTCTTCTGGAGACAACTGCTGCCGTAAGCGTTCATTTTCTTCTTCTAATTTTTGAACTTGTTCTGCCAACTGCTGAAATTCTGTGGCAAATTGCATTAAAGTTGTTTCTAACGCCAGAATTTGTTCGCTCAATTGCATATCATAACCCCACCCTTCTTTATAAAGTCTTAGTCTTCTAATTTGCGCAAATCAAACTGTTCGTCATCATCGTTCAACTGGTCTAACGCTTCTAAATGTTTAACTTTGCAGTTAGATTTTCTATTTTCTACATACACATCATTTTCATATTTTAAACAACACAATAAACGACCACAAATACCAGAAATTTTTGATGGATTGAGAGATAAATTTTGCTCTTTTGCCATTTTTATAGATACCGGTGCGAAATCACCTAAAAAAGTGTGACAACATAAAGGGCGACCACAGAAACCTATACCACCCAACATTTTAGCCTCATCACGAACGCCGATTTGGCGCAATTCAATGCGAGTGCGGAAAATCGTAGCCAAATCTTTAACTAATTCACGGAAATCAACACGACCGTCAGCCGTAAAGAAGAAAATGATTTTGCTATTGTCAAAGGTGTATTCAACATCAATCAATTTCATAGGCAGTTTATGCTGTTCGATTTTTTCTAAACAAATTTGAAAAGCTTCACGCTCCTGCATCTGATTGGCAATGATTTTTTCATCATCATCAGGTGTAGCTACGCGAATAACTTTTTTCAAGGGTGAAACGACTTCGCTTTCATCTATATATTTTGGTGCAACTACAACCGCACCGTATTCGATGCCACGAGCAGTTTCGACGATAACATGATTATCAGTAGTAATTTCTAAATCGCCTGGATCAAAATAATATATTTTCCCGGCTTCTTTGAAACGAACACCGATTACAAGAATGGACATATTAAACCTCCTTGAGTATGGTTTGTATCTTAAGCAACAAAACGCTTAAAGTCAAACGAGGCGTAGCGTTGCTTTCTAATTGTCTAATAGCAGTTTGGCAAGCTTCGAGAATTTGTAATGCTTGTGCCGGAGTGAGTTTTACTTGCTGTAAAGCAGCTAAATAATCTTGATTAATCAACAAATTTTGTTTTTTTGCAGTAGCCAGCAATAATGTATCATGATACCAAAGTTGGCTTAATTCAAGAAGTACGGCAACCATCTTTCTATTTTTATCCCATTGCTCACACCAAAGTAAGATATCTGCTGGTGAAAGCTCCCTTAGGCGTCCTAACAAATCGTAAAAATCTGTTCGGGCTTGGGTAAAATCTTCATTGTTGAGAATTTCCTCTGCCGTATAAAGTGAACCTTTGGCTAAAGCTGTGACTAAGCCAATTCGCGATTGCTTTTCCGGGTATTTGGCCTGCAAAACTTGACGAATAATTTCCGGTGCCAAAGGATGAAATTGCAGCTGCTGACAACGTGAAATAATCGTAATTGGCAGCATAGCACTTTGTGAGGTAATTAGGAAAAAAACAGTGTTAGCAGGTGGTTCCTCCAAGGTTTTGAGCAAACAATTCGCTGCCTGTTCCGTCATAGTATGTGCTTGGTCAATAATAACTACTTGATAACCACCGGCATAACTACGTAAAGACAGCTTATTCAGTAAAGAACGAATTTGCTCAATTTTGATAGTTGTACCATCAGGTTCTACCAAAAATAAATCGGGATAATTGCCACTTGCCGCTTGGAGGCAAGAAGGACAAGTTCCACAACTGTTTAATTGTTCATCCGGTTGTTCACAGTTAAGATATTGAGCCAAAGCTAAAGCTGTTTTCTTTTTGCCGACACCCTCAGGACCATTAAACAAATAAGCGTGAGCTACTTGGTGATGGCTGATGGCTTGGCAAAGAATGTGCAGGGCTTGTTCTTGCCCTAAAATATCGGTAAATTGCATAATAATCTCCTATTTAAATAGGTACAACTAACTTTTTCATTTTAACTGAAATAAAAAGATAAATCAAGTTAGATAAGTAGAGATATATTTGGTAATTTCCTGATGAATATCTTCAATGGTACGGATTTGACCGTTACATACGCAGGAAATGATTTGCCATTTTTGCTGTTTGGCAATATCCAAAGCATGATAATAAGCCTCTAGCAAATATTGTTGATTGTTTTCATGAATATCCTGTGTTAAATCTTGTTTTAGTTCGTTACGCGCTTGCCGAAGTTTCAAACTATATTCAGGTGGCATATCTAAAAAGAAGACACAAGTAGGCTCAGGTAATTCCATCAAGCGATATTCCAAATCAGTCAACCAATTTAAGTAACTCTCTTTTTCTTCCTGATTATTAATTTTGCTGCCCTGATGAATCATATTGGAAGTTGTATAACGGTCTGCCAAGATGATTTCTCCTTGCAAGTAAGCTTCTTGCCAATTTTTACGAAAAGATGCAAAACGGTCAACAGCAAAAAATAAGGAAGTAGTAAAAGCATTAACTGCGTCAGGCTCGCTGCCAAATTCGCCGTTTAAATACATTTTTACCAAACTGGAAGAAGGACTGCTATAATCAGGGAAAGTAACTTTGCGTACAGGATATTGCTTTGCTACAAGATACTGATATAATTTTTCAGTTTGGGTAGCCTTGCCACTGCCGTCTACCCCTTCAATGACGAATAAATGACCTTTATGTTCCATGCGAGTTAGACTCCTTTTACTAAAACTAATAATTTTTCGTTTAAATCGCCGCCAGCATTAACCCAAGCAGTTAGTAGTTCAGGCTCAATCAGTTCTCCTGGAACGAGCATCGGAATACCAGGGGGATAACGCAAAATAAATTGTCCGGCAACGCGCCCCGCCGCCTCTTGCCAAAGAATAGTCTTCTTGGCTGCATAAAAAGCTTTTGAGAGGGGTACTACTTCTTTCGGTAAACTTGCAGTATAGAAATTTGGAAGATAAGCTACCGGCTCAAGATTTGCAATTTGCTGGTCGATAACAGTTAAAGCCTGCAATAATTGCTCAACGTAATCATTGGTTAAATTTAGTGGCAGCATAATTAAACAGCCATTGTTATCATGCATTTCGGGATAAATAGCAAATTGCTCACGTAGTTGTTTTTCTAGTTCAGCACCATTTAAAACCTGAGAATAAAGATAAAGCTTAAATGGGTCTTGCTGCCAGTCAGGTTGCCATAATAAATAGATGTTTTCCAAAGATTGATAAATCTGCTGATGCAGATAAATAATGTTATAGAGGCTGGTTTCTATTGTTGATTCACCATTTTCCATCATTTCGATACCACCAACCTCTAAAGAAGCCATCAAAAGATAAGATGGTGAGGTTGTCTGCAGCAAGCTGAGGTAAGGGGCAAGATTAGGACCTTGATAATTTTTGCTGACGTGCAGCACGCTGCCTTGGGTGAGAACAGGTAAAGTTTTATGCCAGCTTTGGACCACTAAATCACCACCTAATTCCAATGCAGAAGGAGGCAGATTGTGGTTGAAGTGTAAGTGTGAACCGTGAGCCTCATCGACAATGATTGTCAATTGATGCTCTTTGGCTAAGGTAAAGCAGGCTTTATTTTGCCAAGTAAGACCTTGATAAGTAGGATGTACCATGATTAAGCGTTTACATTGAGGATAACGCTGAATATATTCGTCTAAAACAACAGGGTCCAAGCCCAAAGGTAAACTCGTCTCATCATCGATGCTGACCGGTAGATAAATAGGTTTGGCTTGTGCCAAAATCAGACTATGATAAATAGAACGATGCACATGGCGTGGCACAAATACTTCCTGCTGATAACAAGAAGCCATAATCGCAGCTTGTAAACCAGCCGTGGTGCCGTTGACCAAATAATAAGAATGAGCAGCTCCAAAAAAATCTGCTACTTGCTGTTGGCTTTGTGCTAGACAACCTTCGGAAAAATGCAGATTGTCTAAGTTAGGCAATTCGGTGAAGTCATAAGCAGCAAATTGTTCACCCCACAGCTCTTTTAACTGGGTAGGTAAAAACAAACCATTCTTGTGTCCAGGCGTATGTGCAGAAAGTGGCTGCTGTTCAGCAATTTTCTGCATTTCATTAAGCAGATAAGGTTGCAGTGCCATCGTGTTCATTCCTTTTCTAAAAGCTTTTTTATAAATTTTAGCATATTCGTTATAAATGTGCTATAATAAATAAAATTATGTAGAGGGAGGTCATCATGGATACCAAAATATTAGATGGAACACAAGCTGCAGCAGTTAATGAAGCAGCGGAATTATTAAAAATGGGGCAGTTGGTGGCTTTCCCAACGGAAACTGTATATGGTCTTGGTGCTTATGCTTTAAATAAAGAGGCAGTTCGAGGGATATATCAAGCTAAAGGCAGACCAAGTGACAATCCTTTGATTGTACATATCTGCCAAAAAGAACAATTGACAGATTTAATTAGTGAGCTGCCGCCTTTAGCAGAAACTTTAATGGAAAAATTTTGGCCAGGTCCTCTGACTTTAATTTTCCCAAAAGGAGAACAGGTGCCGGCGGAAATTACTGGGGGCTTGGATACTGTAGCTGTACGGATGCCTAATCATCCGGTTGCTTTAGCACTTTTAGAGGCGTGTGCTTTGCCGATAGCAGCACCTAGTGCTAATCGTTCTGGCAAACCAAGTCCAACGCTTGCTGCTCATGTACTGCATGACCTAAACGGGAGAATAGCTGCTGTAGTAGATGGTGGAGCTGCCGAGGTTGGCTTGGAGTCTACAGTTTTAGACATTACGCAGACAGTACCAGTTATTCTGCGTCCAGGTGGTATTACGAAGGAACAGTTGGAAGAAGTAGTTGGGCAAGTTGAGCTGGCTACACCACATGGAGATAAAAAAGAAACTCCACGTGCGCCAGGGATGAAATATACGCATTATGCACCGGAAGCACCGGTTATTATTTGTCAAGCTCAAGATTTGGAAAAAGAATTACAAGAAAAAATAAACAGCTTTACAGGAAAATTGGGATTAATGCTTTCCAATGAAACCTTGGCTAAGCTAAAAATACCTAAGACAGCAACAGTTGTAGATTTGGGCTCGCAAAATAATTTAGCTAACATTGCAGCCAATCTTTTTGCAGCTTTACGTACTTTAGATGAAGCAGAAGTAGAAATAATTTATACAGAGGCCTTTCCTCATACACAAATAGGTAGTGCTGTTATGAACCGATTGAGTAAGGCTGCTGGAGTAGAAGAAAAGGAAGTGATAAAGTGAAGATTTTATTTGTATGCACTGCTAATACTTGCCGCAGTGCGATGGCAGAAGCTTTAGGTAAAAGAATGGTGGAGTTGAATAAAGAGGTGTACGGTGATTTTCAAGTTGCCTCTGCAGGCAGTTATTGTGAAACAAATTCACCTGCTGATGCAATGGCAGTGACCGTAGCAAGAGAAAGGGGCTGTGATTTATCCCAATTTCGAGCTCGCCAAGTGACAAAGGAAATGGTACAGGAAGCAGATTATATCTTTGCTATGGGTAATAGTCACAAATTATATCTTTATGTTATTGCTCCGGAAGCTCAGAAAAAAATATATTTGCTCAGTGAATATGAAACTGAAGCAAACTGGGAGCGTTATCCCGATATAGAAGATCCGACAGGTGGCAATAAAGAAGCTTATGAAAAATGTTTTGACCGCTTAGAAGAGGCTTTGACGGTGATTTTTGCGAAGATAAGAAAAATTAATGGGGCATTACATTAAAATATCTTAATATTAAAGATTTTTGTGGTAAAATGAACGAAATATAAAAAACAGGCAGGGGGATGTGTTACATGAAAATTGCAATTGGTTGTGACCATGGTGGTTATCAATTGAAACAAGAAGTAATCGCTTATTTGGAGAAAAAAGGATATGAATATAAAGATTTTGGTACTCATTCTACCGAATCCTGTGATTATCCTGATATTGCTGAGCCTGTTGCTCAAGGTGTAGCTCAAGGTGAATTTGATAAGGGCATTTTGATTTGTGGCACAGGTATCGGAATTGGTATTGCTGCTAACAAAGTAAAAGGTATTCGTGCTGCGTTATGTCATGATGCATTTTCTGCTCATGCTTCCAGAGAACATAATGACGCCAATATTTTAACTATGGGGCAAAGAGTAATTGGTCCTGGTTTAGCTTTAGAAATTGTAGATATTTGGCTGCATACCGAATTTGAAGGTGGCAGACATGCTAAACGTGTAGAAAAAATTCATAAGATTGAGGAGTGTTAAGGTTGGAACTGCAGGAAATACAGCAGCAAGCACGCGCAGCTTTACAGGAATTATTGACTGTGGCAAATTTACGGCCGGGGCAGATTGTTGTGATAGGATGCAGTACCAGTGAGATAAACGGTGGTGTTATTGGAAAAAACAGCAGTCCCGATATTGCGGCGGCTATTTATGAGCCTTTTGCTCAATTGGCAGAAGAATATCAGGTAAAACTGGCTTTTCAGTGTTGCGAACATCTCAATCGTGCTTTAGTAGTCGATGAGGATGTAGCCGAAAGAGAACGCTTGACCGTAGTTCATGCTGTACCACATGCTCACGCTGGTGGCTCGATGGCTGCTCACGCTTATCGTCAAAAGAAGACACCTGTCTTGGTTGAAAATATTCAAGCTCATGCCGGTCTTGATATCGGTTTGACTATGATTGGGATGCACTTACGCCCTGTAGCCGTACCTTTACGTTTACAACATAATCGTATTGGTGCTGCTCAAGTATGTGGTGCTGCTACTCGTCCTAAATTGATTGGTGGCGAGCGTGCAATTTATACATTGTAAAAAGCTTATCAAAAAATCAAACATAGAATGGAGAGATGTAGGATGGATTATATTAAAGAATTGGTTATGCCGGTAGACCCTGAACTTGCAGAAGCTATTTTTAAAGAAAAAAATAGACAAGAAACAAAAATTGAATTAATTGCATCTGAAAACTTTGTCAGCCCTGCCGTTATGGCGGCTCAAGGCAGTGTATTGACCAATAAATACGCTGAAGGTTATCCTGGCAAACGTTACTATGGTGGTTGTGAGTTTGTTGATATTGCTGAAGATTTAGCTAGAGAACGTGCTAAAAAATTATTTGGTGCTGAACACGCCAATGTTCAGCCACACTGTGGTGCCAATGCCAACACTGCCGTATATTTTGCTATCTTAGAACCAGGTGACACAGTATTAGGTATGAATTTAAGTCATGGTGGTCACTTGACTCATGGCAGTCCTGTAAATATCTCTGGTAAATACTTCAACTTCGTTGATTATGGTGTAGAAGAAGATACTGAAGTATTGGATTATGATAAAATTTTAGCTCGTGCTAAAGAAGTAAAACCAAAATTGATTGTTGCTGGTGCTAGTGCATATCCAAGAACTTTAGATTTCAAACGTTTCAGAGAAATTGCTGATGAAGTTGGCGCATACTTAATGGTAGATATGGCTCATATTGCCGGCTTAGTAGCTGCTGGTTTACATCCAAATCCAGTAGAATATGCTCACTTTGTAACTACTACTACCCATAAAACCTTAAGAGGTCCTCGTGGTGGTTTGATTTTGTGCAAAGAAGAGTTTGCGAAACAAATCGACAAAGCAATCTTCCCAGGTATGCAAGGTGGTCCTTTAATGCATGTTATTGCAGCTAAAGCAGTTTGCTTCCATGAAGCTTTACAACCTGAATTTAAAGAATATCAAAAACAAATCGTTGCCAATGCTAAAGCTTTGGCAGAAGCATTGCAAGAACAAGGCTTCCGCATTGTTTCTGGTGGTACAGACAATCATTTAATGCTGATTGATGTTAAATCCAAAGGTTTAACTGGTAAAGATGCTGAAAAAATGTTGGATGATGCCAATGTTACCGTTAATAAAAATACTATTCCTTTTGAAACTGAAAGTCCATTTATCACTAGTGGTATTCGTGTGGGTACACCAGCAGTTACCACTCGTGGTATGAAAGAGGCAGAAATGAAAGAAATCGCTGCTATTTTTGATATGGTACTCATTCAAAAGAACCAAGAAAAAGCAAAAGAAATGGTTAAATCCTTAACAGAACGTTTCCCATTATATCAAGATTAAGTTGAGCAAAAGCTTCCGATAAAACTTGTCGGAAGCTTTCTTTTTTACAAAAACACAGGAATTTTTGTTGCAATTAACATTAGAATTGGGCATAATAAAAATATTAACTATAGATAATTTCAAAGGAGGGAAAAAAATGAGTGAATCTTTATTATTTTTAGTATCTGTATTTTTAATGTGTGCATATATTGCTGTACCATTGGCAATCGTAGGTGGTGTAACTTACTATTTCGGCAAAAATCAAAAATAGTACTGCTTAACTTTAAAAATAGTAGGAAAAAGACGGGGTGAGAAAATGCGACCGGATTGGGACCAATATTTTATGGAAATTACGGCAGTGGTGGCCAAACGTTCTACTTGTTTGCGACGGCAAGTGGGAGCTATTTTAGTTAAAGATAAACATATCTTAGCTACGGGCTATAATGGAGCTCCAAAACGCTTGGCACATTGTGCTGAGACGGGTTGCTTGCGGCAACAATTGGGGATTCCGTCTGGTGAAAGGCATGAGCTTTGTCGTGCTTTGCATGCTGAACAAAATGCTATTATTCAGGCAGCCAATCAAGGTGTAGCAATTGAAGGCAGTACTCTCTATTGCACAACGGCACCCTGCTCCTTGTGTGCTAAAATGTTGATTAATGCAGGCGTAACTAGGGTTGTTTTTGCCGGTGCATACCCTGATCAGATGGCGATAGACTTTTTTCAACAGGCTGGCGTGGAAGTGGAACAGCTGGAATATGAAATTAATGGATAGGTAACGGATATGAATAAGAAAAAAGTAATGTGTATCTTCGGGACAAGACCGGAGGCTATAAAAATGGCGCCGGTAGTAAAGGCGATAGAACAAGATGAATATTTACAAAGTGTAGTAGTAGTAACGGCTCAACATCGGGAGATGTTAGACCAGGTGCTGCAATTATTTGATATCGTACCTGATTATGATTTAAATTTGATGAAAGCAAATCAGACTTTAACGGATATTACCAGTGGTGTGCTGCAAGGGCTAGAAAAGATTTTGCAGGAAGAGAAGCCGGATATTGTTTTGGTGCATGGTGATACCACTACTACCTTTGCCGCCACTATGGCAGCTTTTTATCAGCAAATTCCGGTGGGTCATGTGGAAGCTGGGCTTCGTTCTGGTAATCTTTATTCGCCTTATCCGGAAGAAGCAAACCGTAAATTGACTGGTGTGATGGCGACATTGCATTTTTCTCCAACACCGGAGTCGCGCAATAATTTGCTGAAAGAAAATGTAGATGACACCAATATCTTTGTAACAGGAAATACGGTTATTGATGCGTTGCTGGCCACGGTAAAAGATGAGTATCAATTTGCAGATGTCGATATTCAGGCACTGTTAGACAACGATGCACAGAAAGTGCTGATTACAGCTCATCGTAGAGAAAATCAAGGAGCGCCGATGGCAAATATTTTCCGTGCAGTAAAACGATTGCACGAAACATTGCCGGAAGTACAATTTATTTTCCCAATTCATAAAAATCCAAAAGTGCGTGAATTGGCTGCGGAAATTTTAGGTGGATTAGAACGTGTATACATCATTGAACCGATGGACTATGAGCCGTTTGCCAATGTTATGGCACGAGTGGATTTGATTTTAACTGATTCCGGTGGCTTGCAGGAAGAAGCGCCTGCGTTGGGCAAACCTGTACTGGTATTGCGGGATACTACTGAGCGTCCGGAAGCAGTAAGCGCAGGAACAGTTTCTTTAGTGGGCACAGATGAAGAGTTGATTTATCAAACAGCTAAAACTCTGTTGACCGATAAAAAAGCGTATGGTACTATGGCTAACGCGGTAAATCCGTATGGTGATGGTCTAGCGTGTGGCAGAATTATCGCTGCTATTGAATATTATTTCAAGATTCGCGACGAACGACCAGACAATTGGATGTAAGCATGCAAGAGAATAATAAATATTTATTGGTAAGTAGCAAAAAATGTAGAATAATAGTTGAAAATTATAGAAATTTTTAGTACAATGAGAAGGTAGAACTGAGGTGCACAAATGAAAAAGCCGAAAGGAACTTTTGGAAAATTTACGTCAATCAATGACTATTTTGGACTAGCTTTGAGCTTCAGTGTCACTATGTTGGTAAGCGTAGTGATTATGATGCAGATTGGTCATTGGTTGGACAATAAATTGGGTACTAATGGTGTCTTCTGGCTCTTTTCCACGTTGGGTGGGATTTATTCTGGTTTTCATTTGTTTATTGAACAAGTGGAGCAGATGCAGAATCCTATTGATCCCAGTGAACGCGATTGGGACTGATACTTTTTCTAGTAAAATGTTGGATAAATAAAAAAAATGTAATCTATAAGAAATATCGGATGGCGTGAAAGGAAAAAGTATGATAGAATCTGTATTGTTTCCAGGGATGATTGGTTTTATATGGGGGCTGGCGGTAAGTTTGTTTAATAACTTCTTCAGCTGGCGCGCGTTGAACAATCCCAAAAGTGTATTCAGTAAGTTAGTCATTGTATTCCGTATAGGAATTATTATCTTGGCTATGTTTCTGGTATACGAAAATACACCGATGTTAATTGGGACAGCCTTAGGTTTATTGGCTGTAAAAAATTATATTTTTGTGAAGAACTTATATATTTTATTCCGAGAACGAAAGGGGTGAAACAAATGTTTCTAACAAATGTTGTTATTGCGAGTGCTCATCATGCTGGTCCGTTGTTCAAACTTGGGCCTTTGGAGGTAACAAGTGAGATTACCACTATGTGGGGCGTAATGATTCTTATTTTATTAGTGTCTTTCCTTGGTACCAGAAATATGAAACGCATTCCGTCCGGACTTCAAAATATTCTGGAGATGGGTATCGAAATGTACGAAAACTTTTGGACAGACATTCTGGGCAAAAAACGTACAAGAGAACTGATGCCAATTTTGGCAACTTTCTTCATTTTGATTCTGTGTTCTAACTATACTGGCTTATTGCCATTATCCGGCACATTGCCAGGGTTGAAACCACCTACAAGTAATGTTAGCACAACAGCAGGTTTGGCTATTTGTGTATTCTTCTTGGTGTTGTACTATAATTTGAAGGTACAAGGTCCTATTGGTTATATTAAACACTTAATTGGTCCTATGCCGGCAATTTCATTCTTGATGTTGCCACTGAATATCGTAGAACAATTTACACGTCCATTGTCTTTGGCACTTCGTCTTTACGGTAGTGTTTATGGTGAAGAAATGGTAGTAATGAGTTTGGCTGCGTTGTGTCCACTGGTATTACCACTGACTATGCAGGTAATGGGTATTTTGTTTGGTGCTATCCAGGCTTTCGTATTTACACTGTTGGCTTCTATCTATCTGGAAGAAGCAACTGCTGTACATCACTAAGCCTTGATATAATAGTTTAAATTTATTTCGAAATTATATTTCGAAAGATTTTCCAATAAAGCATTGGAAGGAGGGGGAACACAATGGTAAATGGTATTATCGCATTAGCAGCTGCTTTAGCAGTAGCTATCGCTACAATCGGTCCTGGTTTAGGTCAAGGTATTGCTGCTTCTAAAGCTATGGAAGCAATCGCTCGTCAACCAGAAGCTTCTGGTGATATCCGTACATCCTTAATCTTGGCATTAGCATTTATGGAAGCGTTGACAATCTATGGTTTGCTGATTGCTTTCATGATTTTAGGTAACATGTAATAAAAGGCTATCAATAATTACTGAGGTAATGTAAGGGTCTGAGTAGGCGATTGGGACTTGGTCCAATCGCCTATATTTTTAGTATTACGAGTATTGATATAATTATACTGTAATAAGTTTTAAATAAGATTTTGGTGACCCGCATGAGAGGAGGGTGTGTAAGTGGATATTCATCCAGATACAATTATTTTTGCGATGATCAACTTCTGCATTCTTGTAGTCGGTTTGAAAGTCTTCTTATACAAACCGGTTTGCAATATGCTGGATAGCCGTAGAGAAGAAGTTATCAATAACTTAAACTCTGCGGAAGAAGCAAAATTGGAAGCGCAGAAATTGAAAGATGAATATGCTGCTCAAATTCAGAATGCAAGAGCTGAAGCGCAGGATATCATCAATCAGGCTGCTAAAATCGGTGAACAAACGAAAGTTGATATCGTAACTGAAGCAAGAGAAGAAGCTGCAAGATTAACAGCAAGAGCACAAGAAGAAATTGCTCGTGAAAAGTCTGAAGCCTTAGCAGAAATCAGAAATGAAATTGCTGAAATGGCTGTATTGGCAGCAGAAAAAGTTGTTGGTAAAACAATTGATGCAAAAGACCATGAAAACATGGTAAACAACTTTGTTAAAGAGGTAGGGGAAGCGAAATGATTAATTCAGCAGTAGCAAAACGTTACGGTCAAGCTCTCTTACAAATTGCACAGGAAAAAAACGCTTTAGATGTATACCAAGCAGACTTAAAAGCAGTAGTAGATGTAATTGCTGAAAATGCAGAGTTACGCGATGCTTTAACTAGCCAACAAGTTGCTATGGATGCAAAAAAAACGATTGTTAAAAAGATTTTTGCTGACAAAGTAGATGGCAATATCGTTAATTTGCTTTGCGTAGCAATCGATAAAGGCCGTGAAGAATTCATCGCTGATATTTATCAAGTTTATTGTACTTATGCCGATGAAATTCGCAACGTTGCCTATGCTGATGTTGTTACAGCTTATCCGCTGACTCCAGAACAGGAAACAGCATTAGCATCTCAATTAGCTAAACAGTCCGGTAAAGATGTTAAGTTAAATGTTAGCGTTGATGCCAGCCTGATTGGCGGTCTTGTTGTTACCTTTGGTGACAAAGTATATGATGGAACAGTTAGTGCCCGTTTAGCAGGCATTAAAAACAAGTTACACGAAGTTCAGTTTTAATAGATTGGGGTGAGGGACTAAAATGAATATCAGACCAGAGGAAATTAGTTCCATTCTGAAAAATCAAATTGAAAACTATGACAAAAATGTTGAAGCTAGCGATATTGGTACTGTAATCGAAGTAGGGGACGGTATTGCTCGTGTTTATGGCTTAAACGATGCCATGGTTAACGAATTGCTGGAATTCCCAGGTGGTGTTAAAGGTATGGCACAAAACCTGGAAGAAGATAACATCGGTTGCGTTATCTTAGGTCCATATAAACACATTAAAGAAGGCGACCCTGTAAAACGTACAGGTCGTATCGTTGAAGTTCCGGTAGGTGAAGCTTTATTAGGTCGTGTTGTTAACGCAATTGGTGAACCAATTGACGGTAAAGGCGCAATCAAAACTGATAGCTTCAGACCTGTAGAAGCTGTAGCATCTGGCGTTATCAGCCGTAAAGGTGTACATCAGCCATTACAAACCGGTATCAAATGTATTGACGCATTAGTTCCAATCGGTAAAGGTCAACGTGAATTAATCATCGGTGACCGTCAAACCGGTAAAACAGCTTTAGCTATCGATACCATCATCAACCAAAAAGGTAAAGATGTTATCTGTATCTATGTTGCTGTAGGTCAAAAAGCTTCTACAGTTGCTAACGTAGTTAGCAAATTAGAAGAATTCGGTGCAATGGAATACTCCATCGTTGTAGCAGCTACTGCTTCTGAACCTGCTCCAATGCTGTACATCGCTCCTTATGCTGGTGCAGCTATGGGTGAAGAATTCATGTACAACGGTAAAGACGTATTAATCGTATACGATGACTTGTCCAAACAAGCTGTTGCATACCGTGAATTATCCTTGTTATTAAAACGTCCTCCAGGACGTGAAGCTTATCCAGGGGACGTATTCTATTTACATTCCCGCTTATTAGAACGTGCTGCTAAATTGGACGATCCATTAGGTGGCGGCTCCATGACAGCTCTGCCAATCATTGAAACACAGGCATCTGACGTTAGTGCTTACATTCCTACTAACGTAATTTCCATCACTGACGGTCAAATCTTCTTAGAAGCTGACTTGTTCAACGGTGGTGTTCGTCCTGCTATCAATGCTGGTATCTCCGTATCTCGTGTAGGTGGTTCTGCTCAGATTAAAGCGATGAAAAAATTCGCTGGTAACCTGCGTTTGGACTTAGCTCAATACAACGAGTTAAAAGCATTTACTCAGTTCGGTTCTGACTTAGACGCTGCGACTAAAGCTACTTTAGACCGTGGTGCTCGCGTAATGGAAGTACTGAAACAGGGTCAATATGTTCCAATGCCTGTAGAAGAACAAATCGTATCTATTTACGCTGTATCTAAAGGCTATACAGATGATGTTGCTGTAAGCAGCATTTTGGATTTTGAAAAAGGCTTAATCAACTTTATCAAATCCTCTAGCTACAAAGCTTCTATCTTCGATGTAATTACCTCTACTGGTAAATTAGAAGGTGAATCTGAAGAAGCTTTACAAAAAGCAATCACAGAATTCAAAGCTGGTTTCCAAGGTTAATTTGGAAAACTTTGTTGATGTGATAGAGAGGGTGGTGAATAAGGTTGGCTAACGGTCGTGAGATTAAACGACGGATTCGCAGTGTACAGAGTACTGAAA
The DNA here is from genome assembly GCA_017532485.1 of Peptococcaceae bacterium. Lineage (GTDB taxonomy): Bacteria > Bacillota > Peptococcia > Peptococcales > Peptococcaceae > RGIG6463. Next base: position 16,235 of record JAFXJE010000018.1, read on the forward strand.
AAATTACAAAAGCTATGAAGATGGTTTCCGCTTCCAAGCTGCGTAGAGCACAAGGTTCTGTAATTTCTGCTCGTCCATATAAGAATAAATTAAAAGAAGTACTTTCCAGATTAGTGGCATCTATGGGAACAAGTGCTGTTGACCCATTGTTGGAAGTTAGGGAAGTAAAACGCGTTGGTTTCGTTGTGTTCGCCTCCAATAAAGGCTTAGCTGGTGGTTACAATGCCAATATCATGAAAAAAGCTCTTGCTGAAGTTAAAGCAGCTGAAGAAAGAGGCGTGGAAATTGGTATCGTTGCTGTAGGTAAAAAACCAAGAGACTTCTTCCAAAAACGTGGTTACACCATTGACGAAGAATTTATTCAGACCAATGATATTCCTGCTGCTGCAGACGCAGACGCTATTACAAAAATGATTAAAACAGCCTATATTACCGGCAAATATGATGAAGTTCATATCGTTTATTCCGAGTTCCGCAGTGCGATGAGCCAGGAACCAATGGCGGTAAAAATTCTTCCTATTGAAACACCGGAAAGTGAGTCTGGTGAAGGCTTAGATTACATCTTTGAACCATCACCGGCAGAAGTATTAACTCAAATCCTGCCTTTATATTTAGCAAACCAGGTATTCAGCGCATTAACAGAAGCAAAAGCCGGGGAACATGGTGCTCGTATGACAGCTATGACAGCTGCTACAGACAATGCCAGTGCTCTGGTTGGTAAACTGGAACTGGATTACAACAGAGCTCGTCAAGCTGCGATTACAAACGAAATTACAGAAATCGTTGCCGGCGTAAACGCTTTAAGCTAAAGAACAAAGGATATTATGGAATAAAGGAGGTTTACCGATCTTGAATAAAGGTAAAATTATCAAAGTAATCGGTCCTGTTGTCGACATCGAATTCGAAGCTGACAAACTGCCTGCAATTTATAATGCAGTTGTAGTAAAAACAGAAGACCAAGCAAATAAAGACTTTGACGTAAATTTGACATTAGAAGTTGCTCAACATTTAGGTAACAATACAGTAAGATGTATTGCGATGTCCTCCACTGACGGTTTGGTTCGTGGTATGGTTGCTGTAGACCAAGGCAGACCAATCTCCGTACCAGTAGGTGATGCAACTTTAGGTAGATTACTGAATGTAGTTGGTGAATCTATCGATAATAAAGGTCCAATCGAAGCAAATGAAACATGGGGTATCCATCGTGAAGCTCCTACATTTGCTGAACAAAGTTCCGCAAAAGAAATTCTGGAAACTGGTATCAAAGTTATCGACTTACTGTGCCCATACGTAAAAGGTGGTAAAATCGGTTTGTTCGGTGGTGCTGGTGTAGGTAAAACCGTATTAATCCAGGAATTAATTCGTAACATTGCGTACGAACATGGTGGCTATTCTGTATTCGCAGGTGTAGGTGAACGTACCCGTGAAGGTAAAGACTTACTGGAAGAAATGACAGAATCCGGCGTTATTAACAAAACTTCCTTGGTATTCGGTCAAATGAACGAACCACCAGGTGCGAGAATGCGTATCGCATTAACTGGCTTGACCATCGCTGAATATTTCCGTGATGAACAAAACCAAGACGTATTGTTGTTTATCGACAACATCTTCCGTTTCACACCAGCTGGTTCTGAAGTATCCGCTCTGTTAGGTCGTATGCCATCTGCTGTAGGTTATCAACCAACATTAGCAACTGAAATGGGTGCGATGCAAGAACGTATCACATCTACTAAAAAAGGTTCCATTACATCCGTACAGGCTGTATATGTACCTGCCGATGACTTAACTGACCCTGCTCCAGCGACAACTTTCGCTCACTTGGATGCTAAAACTGTATTAAACCGTGATATTTCTGCTAAAGGTATTTACCCAGCGGTTGACCCATTAGACTCTACTTCCCGTATCTTAGACCCACAAGTTGTAGGTGAAGAACACTATGAAGTAGCTCGTGGTGTACAAGAAGTATTACAACAATACAAAGAATTACAGGATATCATTTCCATCTTAGGTATGGATGAATTGTCCGACGAACAAAAATTGACTGTACAAAGAGCTCGTAAAATCGAACGTTTCTTGTCTCAATCTTTCTTCGTTGCTGAACAATTTACAGGTAACCCTGGTCAATATATTCCATTAAAAGAAACCATTCGTGGCTTCAAAGAAATTTTAGATGGTAAACATGACGATCTGCCAGAAGGTGCATTCCTGATGGTAGGTACCATTGAAGATGCTGTGGAAAAAGCTAAAACAATGATGGCGTAAGGGGGATTAGCAAATGGCTGATAAAACCCTAAAAATCGA
>JAFXJE010000019.1 GCA_017532485.1 Peptococcaceae bacterium
TAATTGGTTAAAGGAACAATAAGCAAAGGGGATGGGAAAATGAATTTTGAACAGTCACAACAAATGTTTGCCGAGGCACAAAAATCAATTCCCGGTGGGGTAAACAGCCCTGTGCGTGCTTTTCAAGCTGTAGGAGACTACCCTGTCTTTATTCAAAAGGGTAAGGGCTCTAAAATTGTTGACGTTGACGGTAATGAATATATTGATTATATTAGCTCTTGGGGGCCATTATTGTTAGGTCATGGCAATGAAAACATTAAAGAAGCTATCAAAGAAGCTTTAGAAGATGGCACTACTTTTGGTGCACCAACTAAATTAGAAATTGAAATGGCTGAAATGGTTATTGAGGCTGTACCTTCTATCGAAATGGTGCGCATGGTTAATTCTGGTACAGAAGCAACTATGAGTGCTATTCGTTTAGCAAGAGGTTATACTAAACGCAATAAATTAATTAAATTTGAAGGCTGCTATCATGGTCATGCTGACCATTTGTTAATCAAAGCAGGTTCCGGTGCTATGACTTTCGGCGTACCATCAAGTCCAGGCGTGCCAGAGGCTATTGCTTCTGAAACTTTGACAGCCAGCTATAATAATTTGGACAGCGTAAAAGCTTTATTTGAGCAATATCCTGACCAGATTGCAGCTGTTATCGTAGAGCCTATTGCTGGTAATATGGGTTTAATTCCACCAGCAGCAGGATTTTTAGAAGGTTTGCGAGAAGTTACTGAACAGAATGGTGCTTTACTCATTTTTGACGAAGTAATTAGTGGTTTCCGTGCTTCTTACGGTGGGGCACAGAAAATTTATGGTATTACTCCTGATTTAACTTGCTTGGGTAAAATTATTGGTGGTGGTTTGCCTGTAGGTGCTTATGGTGGCAAAAAAGAAATCATGTCTCAAGTAGCACCAGCAGGTCCTGTTTATCAAGCTGGTACTTTATCTGGTAATCCATTAGCAATGGCTGCGGGGATTGCAGCTTTGAAACAAATGCAGGATGAAAGCTTGTATGTGGGTATTACAGCTAAAGCTAAAGCTTTGGCAGAAGGTTTCCAACAAGCGGCTGATGAAGCAGGTGTGTCTGTAGTAATTAACCACAGTGGTACTTTATTAACTGTATTCTTTACGGAAGAAAAACAAGTGACAAGCTACAGCGAAGCAATGACTTGTGACACTGCTAAATTTAAAGTATTCTTCCAATCTATGTTGAATCAAGGAATTTATTTGCCGCCATCACAGTTTGAATGTATCTTCCTTTCCGCTGCGCACAGTGACGAAGATATTGCTCGGACTATTGAGGCTGCCAAAGTTGCATTCAAAGCAGTAAAAAATGCTTGATGAGGTGAATGATTTGCAGGAATATAATAATGATTATTATCTTGCGCAAATTCTTCAGCAGAATATGCGTTATACCGAAGAAACAGGGAAAACTAAAAAATGTTTGACCCATACTTTTGGTTGCCAAATGAATGAAAGAGACTCTGAAATTCTTTTTGGCTTTTTAACTCAAATGGGTTATGAACGCACAGACCGTGAAGAAGAAGCAGATTTGATTTTATTAAATACTTGCTGTATTCGTGAAAAAGCGGAAAGCAAGGTTTTAAGCGAGCTAGGAGAATTGCGCCGTTACAAACAAAAAAATCCTGATATGATTATCGGTGTTTGTGGTTGTATGGTGCAGCAAGAAGGAATGGTTAATACTATTCGCAGCTCTGCGCCACATGTTAATCTTATTTTTGGTACCCATAATCTCCATGAGCTGCCAAGATTTATCTATGAAATCTATACCACTGGAGAAAAACAGATTGAAGTGCTGGAAAAAGAAACTGGTGTCCATGAAGGTTTGCCACGCCATAGAGAATATCCGTTCAAAGCTTTGGTAAATATCATTTACGGCTGTAATAACTTCTGTACTTATTGCATTGTGCCTTATGTACGGGGTAGAGAAAGAAGCCGAAAAATGGAAGATATTTTGCAAGAAGTGCGTGGTCTTGTAGCTGATGGAGTAGTGGAAATTACTTTACTTGGTCAAAATGTTAATTCTTATGGTTTAGATTTGAAAGATGGGACAAACTTTGCCGGACTTTTACAAGAATTGGATAAAATTGAAGGCTTGCGTCGTATTCGGTATATGACCTCACATCCAAAAGATGTTAATGAGGAACTGGTAAAAGTAATTGCGGCTAGCCAAAAAGTTTGTCATCATTTCCATTTGCCTATTCAATCCGGCAGTACAGCTATTTTGAAGCAAATGAACAGAAAGTATAGCAAAGAAGATTATTTGGCAATGGTAGAGCTAATTCGTCGCTATGTACCGGATGCAACAATTACGACTGATATTATTGTTGGTTTTCCGGGGGAAACAGAAGAAGATTTCCAAGAAACTTTGGATGTTGTGCGAACAGTTAAATTTGATAATGCTTTTAGTTTCATTTATTCCAAACGGACAGGTACACCGGCGGCAAAATTTGCTGATGCTGTAACCTTGGAAGAAAAGAAAGAACGTTTGCAGCGTTTAAATGATACTTTGGCAGAAATCAGTAAGGGAATCAATGACCATTTGCAAGATACGGATATGGAAGTTTTGGTTGAAGGGCCAAGCAAGAATAATCCGGAAATGTTATGTGGCCGTACAGACGGCAATAAAACAGTTATCTTTTTAGGAAGTCCTGACTTAATCGGTCAAATTGTGAAGGTGCATATCACCGAAGCACAGACATGGATTTTGAAAGGAACTTTGCTGTAAGATATAAATAAATAATTTACTATGGAGGTGCTAATTGTGGAAATTTTCACAAAAGCAAAAGAATTAGCAGATGCAATTGCTGCTTCTGAAGAATTAAAAACATTAAAAGCTGCTGAAATGCAAATGATGATGGATAATGATGCAAGAGAAATCATCGAAGAATACCAAAGCATTCAGCAAGAAGCTATGAGCAACGGTTTATCTTATGAAGATTTATCCGAAGATGAAAAAGCTCATGTAGAAAAATTGGAAAAAGCTATGGGCGAAAATGCTAACATCAGTGCATTTTTATCTGCTAACCAAGCATTTGAACAAATCTTACGTTCTGTAAACATGATTATCAGTGCTGGTATCAATGGCCAAGGCAGCTGTGGTACAGATGGTTCCTGCAGTTGCAGCAGCAATGCAAGTGGTTCTTGCGGCAGCTGTGGTGGCGGTTGCGGCAGCTACTAATTAGAATGAGGGTGGGAGATAAAATCCCACCCTTTGTACATATATA
>JAFXJE010000020.1 GCA_017532485.1 Peptococcaceae bacterium
GTTGTCATATTTTGGGGTGTTACTTCAATTGCAAATTGTTGATTTTTCTTGAAAGAAAACTTAATTTCATATTGTTCATTACTTGGTAAAGCCGTCAAATAACCTTGCTCCACCAATTTATCTGCTGTAATAATTAAACCGTTAGGAAATTCACCAGCTAATAATAAATCTGCCAGATAAAGCTGTGCACTGTTTTCAATCATTTGCAAATTGGAACGCGTTACCGTTTCCCTAGCTGTACCCACATACTGCGTCACTGTCGGCACAATCGCTGCCGTCAACATTCCCATAATTACTAACACCACAATTAATTCAATCAAGGTAAAACCGCCTTTTTTCTTTAATAACATTACTCTCTTTTCCACCTTTCTTGCCTCCCCCTAAAATACCCAAACATTAATTTCAAAATATTTCCAATTGTAAAATACCACATTTTTCCTAAAAATGGAATAGGAAAAGAATAGGAAAAAAGCATTGAAAAAAGCAGGTACTATGTTATATAATAATAACATCAATATATATTTTTTATTTCATTGGATCTTAGTGAAATAAAATTTGAGCAAGTGTGGAGGCGAGGCACAATTAACTAACGGGCGATAATTATAGTATAAAATCTCACAAGGAAAGAAGGTAATAAAATGAAGTTTTTACAAAATTTAAAAATCAAAAACAAATTAATATTTTCTTTTTGCGGTATCATGATTTTCACCTTGATTTTGGGTGGTGGCTCTATTTATGCCAATAGAGTGATGTCTGAAACAGCAGATAATTATGTTGAAATTTCCATTCCAGCAATAATAGATTTATGGAATGCTCGTGACAGCGTGTCCAAGTTGGAAAAAGCTGCCTTAGAAACAGCCTTAGCTGAAAATCAGGCAGAGTTAGATGAAATTGAAAAAGAGTTATTAGCTGACCGTGAAGCTATCAATACTTCTTTGGATAAATTTTTAGAAGTGGCTCCTCAGTATCAAAAACAAGTAGATAGCATCCATAAATTAATGAATGACGCTGTTAGCATTCGTCAACAAATCATGGTAGAATCTGCTAAATTTACTGTCGAAGGTAATGCTGCAGCCTATGATTTATACAAAAATTCTTATGCCCCAGCTTACGAAAAAGTAACATTAGCATTAAAAGATTTAGAAAACTCTGTAAACCAAGCTATCACTGATAGATACCAAGCTGCACAACAAACAGCCAAGCTTTCTGCTGTAACTGTAGTTGTCTTGATTGTACTTTGCGTTTTAGTTATCATATCCTTAGTTGGTTTATTACTTCGCCAAATTGTCAGACCTATTAAAGAAATCGAGACAGCGATTATTGCTATGGCTGAAGGTAGATTTTCCGATGCAGAAGTTAAATACGAATCCGATGATGAATTAGGTGTTTTAGCTGACTCTATGCGTCGCATTATTCAGAAAATTAAATTCATCGTGGAAGACATCGTTGTTTATAACACCAATATCAGCCAAGGTAACTTTACCGTACGTGCTAAATATCCGGAAGCTTATACCGGTGACTACGAACCACTTTTATTTACCAATAGATTGTTATGGGGTGGCTTAAGTGGTATTTTCGGCAGAGTTGCTGTCAGTGCTGATATGGTTAATGCTAGTGCAGAACAAGTATCTGCCGCTTCTCAAAACTTATCTCAAGGTGCAACCGAGCAGGCTAGCTCTATTGAAGAAATTTCCGCTACTATGGCTGAAATTTCCAAGGAAGCAAAAGGTACTTCCGGTTTAGCTTTTGAAGCAGCTCAAGCTTCTGATGAAGCAGGTACTGGTATTATGGCAAGTAATGAACAGATGGAAAATCTGATGAGAGCTATGGACGAAATTACCGAGACTTCTCATGAAATCGGTAAGATTATTAAAACTATCGATGACATCGCTTTCCAAACAAATATCTTAGCTCTGAATGCTGCTGTTGAAGCTGCTCGTGCTGGTGCTGCTGGTAAAGGTTTTGCCGTAGTAGCTGATGAAGTAAGAAACTTGGCTGCTAAATCTGCCGAAGCTGCGAAAAATACTACCGAGTTAATCGAAAAAACAGTAACTGCTATTGAACACGGTACTGGTATTGCTAGAGATACTGCTGACTCCTTGAGTGAAGTAGTAGGTAAATCCTTAAGCGTAAAAGAAAAGATTTCCGTAATTGCTAGCTCTGCTGAAGCAGCAGCCGAAGCTTGCGAACAAGTTGCTTTCGGTTTAGAACAAGTTTCTATCGTTGTTCAAACCAACTCCGCTACTTCTCAAGAATCTGCAGCCGCTGCTGAAGAATTAAGTGGTCAAGCAGAATTAATGAAAGCTGACATTGCTCATATCAACTTTGATCCAAACACCTTCAGTGGTGAAGGTCGCAAGACAGTTGAAATGATGTTAGAAGCAGACTGGAAACGGATGCCACAATGGCAAAAAGATATTGTCAATGAAATTCGTGGCACAAATAAAAAATAAATAAACTATTCCATAAAGCAAGAAGCTGGGACAAAATTTGTTCCAGCTTCTTTTCTATATCTAGCTTTCTCTTTACCCAGCGCTTTTCTAGTCAGTTTATCTTTTAAATGTATCCACAAAACAAAAAAGTGGTTGAGAAAATCTCAACCACTTTTTCTAAGTGCGCTGGGAGGGATTCGAACCCCCGACCTTTTGGTTCGTAGCCAAACACTCTATCCAACTGAGCTACCAGCGCATATAATACGGAGAGAGTGGGATTCGAACCCACGATACAGTCACCCGTATACACCCTTAGCAGGGGTGCGCCTTCGGCCTCTCGGCCATCTCTCCAACAAACTACTTGATTAGTATAACATACTTATCATGTTAATGCAAGCACTTTTTTTATTTTTTTAGAAAAAAACGGAGGGTGTGAGATTCGAACTCACGTGCCCTTGCGGACAAACGGTTTTCAATACCGCCTCGTTATGACCACTTCGATAACCCTCCAAAATCAACATATAGTATTTTAACAAATAAACAAATAGTTTGTCAAGTCAAATCAACATATCTTTTTCGTCATAAATGTGTTATACTAACCACGGAAATATTTTTCCTCGATTATTTCTTTATTGGAAGGAGACTTTTATGAAAAAAACTGCACGCCAAATATTATTTACTATTTTCTGCTGCTTACTTAGCTTAACGCTATTATGCAGCTGTGGCCAGCAACAGCCACAAGTAGAAACTGTTGAAGTTAGTATGGAAGAACTTACTCAAAATGTAGAAACTGAGGATGGGGTTTTGTTGATGACTGTTAAAGCTGTCTACCCCGTTTTAACAGCTTCTGTAGAAAGTGAATTAATCCCTGAATTTAACCAGCTTTTCAAAGAAAGAGCTGAACAATATGTGCAAGGTGTCTTAAATACTTATCTGCAGGAAGGTGCCGAAGATAATGTTATCCAATATTATCTCAACAATTCAGAAAATTTTCTGCCTTATGGCTTTGAGTTTTCTGCCGAAGTAACTTATCAGCAAGATGGCTTAATTTCTTTGCTTTGGAGCCAATATTCCTTCTTAGGTGGTGCCCACGGCTATACAGCTTATGACGGTGAAACTTATGACTTAAATACTGGCGAACCATTATCCTTAGGGGATTTATTAGATATGAAGGATGACAAAGCTTACGAATTAGTTGAGCAACGCTACCAAGGTGTTCTGCAAGTTCACCCTGAAGATTTCTCTGAAAATGCCAGCCAATTTGTCAGCGAACACATTCGAGAAATTGAATACTATTTGGATGCTGACGGCGTAAATGTTTTCTTCCAAGTTTACGATGTAGCTCCTTATGCTGCTGGCAGAATTGATATCATCATCGGTGAATAAAAAATTCTGGGACAAAACTATTGTCCCAGAATCTTTTATTTTTTTAATGAATTTCTCTATCGTAATAAACATCCATTGACAGCATCATGCGTGGTGTTTCTGTTTGGCCACTCACTACATAAACTATCTGCTCATTAGTCAGCCATTGTTCAAATATCGGTGTGCAGTCTATCCTTACGCGTTGTAATGTATAATCATTAGCCGAAATTGCCAAAGTCATAGTTACAGCAGGCGCTTCTTGCCATTCTTTTTCACTCAAAACAATACCTGCCTGTTTAAGCTGCCCTTGCAGCATTGGCACCGTATAAGGAGCAAAGGTCAAATCTATATGATGACAACTGTCCTTAAGTTGAGCATCATCCACTGTCATCACTAACGCTTGAAGATTATCTTTATCAATGATAATTTGATTTTGCAGTTCTTTAAAACCCTGATAAGCTACAATTTCCTGTTCGCGTTTGCCAGAAAAATCAGAAGTATAATATAAATTCATCCCCTCTTCTTTTTCTTCCGTATAATACTGCCAAGCATAATCATCAAACTTCTGCTTACTACCATCTAGAGAAGATGCTGTTAAAGACAAATTTCCTTCCCCCTGCAAAACTACTGTATCATTCATCCAAAGAATGCGACATTTATCATAAAGCTGCAATTCTTTATTCACTTCAGCTGTTTGCAAATTGCCCAACAATTCAGTTTTTAGCAACCAGTCATCCTTTTCAGCCATCGCAATATTCATTTTATTCAAAATTTCCTCTGCTTCAGTCTCGATAATTGCCCCAGACTCTTCCTTCTGTCCAGACTGCTCAACTTGTCCTGTCTGTTCAGACTGCACAGGTTGTTCTGGCTGCTTTGTTTCTTCTTTTGGAGTACATCCAACCAGCATCAAACATAATCCTAATAAAAAAGCTATAAAAATATTTCTTCGTTTCATAATATCACTCCTCATCTACATTTCATTATACTTCTTCGCCCAAAAAATATCAATGACAGCACTTGGAAAACCACTTGACAGAAAGCAATTATTTATAAGATAATTAACCTTAATTTATCGTTAAACATCTAGGAGGTTTTTATGAAAAAGACAATTCCTTTCAACCAAGCACAAATTGAAAACATCACGAAAACCTATCCTACTCCTTTTCATATTTATGATGAACAGGCTATTCGTGATAATGCTCGTCGCTTAAATCAAGCTTTTTCTTGGGCACCTGAATTTAAAGAATATTTTGCTGTCAAAGCAGCTCCCAACCCTCACCTCATGCAAATTTTGAAAGAGGAAGGTATCGGGGCTGACTGCAGTTCCCTCGCTGAATTGATTTTAGCCGAAAAAATAGGACTCCATGACGAGGAGATTATGTTTACCTCCAATGAAACACCTATCGAAGAATATGCTAAAGCCAAAGAAATGGGCGCTATTTTCAATTTAGATGATATCAGTCATATTGAATATATCGACCAAAAGATTGGGTTGCCGCAAACTATTTGTTTTCGTTACAATCCCGGCAATTCTCGTGTAGGTAATGATATCATCGGTACTCCAGAGGAAGCCAAGTACGGCATGACCAAAGAGCAAATGATTGAAGCCTATCGTATGATGAAAGCTAAAGGTGCTACTAAGTTCGGTATCCATACAATGATTATTTCCAATGAATTAAATCGTGAATTTTTCGTTGAAACAGCTAAAATGATGTTTAGCCTGATTCAAGAGATTTCCACAGAAGTAGGTATCGAGTTTTCCTTCGTCAATTTCGGGGGAGGTATCGGTATCCCTTACCGTCCAGAAGACGAACCTGTCGATTTAGAAGCCTTAGGTCAAGAAGTTAAGGCACTATATGAAGAAATGATTATTAAAAAAGGCTTAAGACCGTTAAAAATTTGTTTAGAATGTGGGCGCATGATTACTGGACCTTATGGCTACTTGGTAACTAAAGCCCTTCACCATAAAGATACTTACAAACATTATATCGGTGTTGATGCTTCCATGGCAGATTTAATGCGTCCAGGTATGTACGGTGCTTATCACCATCTCACTGTCTTAGGTAAAGAAAACGAGCCTGCCACCATGACTTACGATATTGTGGGCAGCCTTTGTGAAAATTGCGATAAGTTTGCTGTCGACCGCAACTTGCCGCCAATCGAAGCTGGTGATTATCTAGTCATCCATGATACAGGTGCTCACGGTCACGCTATGGGCTTCAATTACAATGGCAAACTGCGTTCTGCTGAGCTCTTGCTGCAGTCAGACGGTTCAGTTCGCCTCATTCGTCGTGCTGAAACTTTAAATGATTTATTTGCTACCTTAGATTTTACGCCATTTTTAAAGAAACCTTCCATTTAAGACAATTATAAAAAAAGCTACTGAGATATTATTTCCCCAGTAGCTTTTACTTTTTTCTTAATAACGATGGAAGAAACTACGTGCTTCTTTGGTTTTAAAACGAATATCCTGCCACTTCTGACCGGATAAAGCCACTTTAACAGCCAAAATCCAGTCCTCCATCATTTCCTTTGTGAAAAGCAGCAAATACGCCGCATCAGCAATAACAGAAGCATTTTCGTTACGATTTTCTTCACCATCAACTACCAAAATCATCAATGCCCAAAA
>JAFXJE010000021.1 GCA_017532485.1 Peptococcaceae bacterium
AGCTCGAAAAGTGTTATTCATATGGAACCAAGGCATGACTTCCACCATCCCATGCTCGCTATACTCAGTTCTTCCATATTACTTTTCTTTTCTCAAACGCTTTTATTTTTCCTATGATTTTAGGTATTAAGTTTTATTAGCATATTTTACATCAGAATAGCAAATTCCTTATTTAGCTATTGTCTTATTAAAAGAACACTGTTTAAAATTTTCCTCGCATAAATCTATGTTCATCTCATCAGTAACGCATATAATTATATTCAAATATTATTCAACATCCTGAAGCGCAGCATAACCTTCTTCGCCAGTACGAACTTTAACAATGTTTTCTACATCGTAAACAAAAATTTTACCATCACCAATATGACCGGTATAAAGGACCTTTTTAGCAGTTTCAATAACATCGCGAACCGGAATTTTACTAACTACAATGTCAACCTGTATCTTAGGCAGAAGGTTTGCTTCAACCTGAACACCACGGTAATACTCCGGTTTACCTTTCTGAATACCGCAACCAAGAACATGAGAAACGGTCATACCAGTAATACCAATATCAATCAGCGCGGCTTTCAGTGCTTCAAAACGCGATTCCTTACATATGATTTCGACCTTGGTGAATTTTGTAATGCTACTATCAAAAGTTGGCACTTTTTTTATGGTAACTGCTTCTGCAACAGGAATATCACCGGTTACATTGACAGCTTCACTATACCTGTAATCAAGGCTCTCTGTTGCAGGCAAAAAGTCTGCATAAGCATTAGGGAGACCATGTTCTGTACTATCAAGACCTTTAATTTCTTCTTCCCTTGATACACGAAGCCCGATAGTCTTATTAATTATTAAGAAAGTGAATATCATTGTAATGGCAGTCCAAACAAGAATTGCAATAATACCAATCAACTGAATTTCAAGCAGTTTAAAACTTCCAGTATAAAACAAACCTTCAAGTCTTGCAGGAGCTTCAGGACTTGCTAGTAACCCTACCGCAAGAGTCCCCCAAATACCATTCGCTAAGTGGACGCCAACTGCTCCAACCGGATCATCGATGTGTAATTTGAGGTCAAGCATTTCAACAACCACTACAACAAGAATACCAGAAACAATACCAATAACCACAGTCCCAAATACATCAATTGCATCACAGCCTGCCGTTACAGCAACAAGTCCGGCTAATGCTCCATTTAAGCACATAGAGACATCTGGATTACCATTTTTTATCCATGTGAATAGCATTGTGGTGCATGTCGCAACGGCTGGAGCAATTGTGGTCATTACAAAAATGGATGCAAGCGACTCCCTATTCCAAGCCGCAGCTCCATTAAATCCGTACCAACCGAACCAAAGGATGAAACACCCGAGCGCACCAAGGGTAAGAGAATGACCAGGAATTGCATTAACCTTTTTCACTTTACCAGCATTATCTTTGACATATTTACCAAGTCGAGGCCCTACCACAATCGCACCAATCAGCGCAGTAAGGCCACCGACAGAGTGAATTGCCGCAGAGCCTGCGAAATCATGAAATCCAAGCTGAGCTAGCCATCCTTGGCTGTTCCATACCCAACCTGCTTCAATCGGATAAACGAATAGAGAAATTACAGCTGAATAAATACAGTAAGAAACAAACTTTGTTCTCTCTGCCATAGAACCGGAAGCAATTGTAGCTGCAGTTGCACAGAATACAAGATTGAAAACAAACGATGCTGCATTTCCGCTTTTCAAAAATGTTTCAAAATCCGTTAACATTTCGATGTTCGGTACTCCGAAAATTCCTAGAACATAATTTTCTGACATCATAAGACTGAAGCCAAGTAAAACAAAGCCAACGGCTCCAATACAAAAATCCATTAAATTTTTCATAATAATATTTCCGGCATTCTTTGCTCTAGTAAACCCAGTCTCTACCATTGCAAAACCGACTTGCATGAAAAATACCAAAGCAGCACCTATTAAAAACCAAACACCAAAAATTTCACCTGTAACAGATTCTTCCATTAAGCTAGCAATTTCTTCTATTGTCATTAGAAATCAGCGCCTTTCTTTATTTCACACTAAATAATAGCTCTGCATAACTCGGAAATGGCCAATATTTTTTTGCAGTGAGAGTTTCCGCTTCATCACAAGCTACTCTAAGTTCGCTCATCAGTGGAAGTACAAAATCACGAATCATAGTAGATTTAACTCCAATATTTTCTGCATCATCTAAACTGATCATGATTTTTTCAATTTCCGCCACTTTTGAAACAATACGCTCAACAAGATGTGAAAGTTTTTTAACAAGAGTCGTCTCATAATTACAAACAATAGTAGAATCTAATGTTTTTTTAGCAGACGCGGCCTTTGCAACATCTGCAGCATAACTTTCAATAGCAGGAGCAATTTGACTTCTTGCCATATCAACCATTGTGTTGGCTTCAATAATTATAGTTTTGCAATAATTTTCTAACATGATTTCATATCGAGATTTTAACTCCGCTTCTGTAAAAACACCATGGGCAGTAAGCATCTCCATATTCTTTTTATCAAGTAGATGTGGCATACAATCAGCAGTAGTACGATAATTAAGCAGACCCCTCTTTTCAGTTGCCTCTTTAATCCAGCTTTCATCATAGCCATTGCCATTAAAAATGATGCGCTTATGGTCTTTGATAGTTGTCTGGATTATTTCATGCAGCGCTGTCTCGAAATCTTGCGTTTTTTCCAATTTGTCTGCATAAATTTTAAGTGATTCTGCTACTGCACTGTTAAGCATAAT
>JAFXJE010000022.1 GCA_017532485.1 Peptococcaceae bacterium
ACATTTCTGACACCACAGGAGTAAATTGAGCCTCAAAAGGATTATTTTTCTCCACCTCAGTCATAAACTTACCTAAACGCACCAAAGGTGTGTTTTTGCCTGGTGCACTGGCGTGACCACCTTTACCGCGAGCAGTAAAGCGCACATCACCGTAACCTTTTTCCACAATTCCCACCATACCATAAGTACCTTTAACTCCGGCGATAGGTTCTTCAACAATCATACCGCCTTCATCTAAGACGAGGCGCAGCCGTACACCTTGTTCTTCTAAATATTGTACGGTAGCTGGAGCACCATCACCGCTCCATTCTTCAGTACAGCTGCCAGCAATATAAACATCACATTTCGGTACAAAGCCAGCTGCGATTAATTCTTCTACGGCAGTTAAGATACAGAAAAGGCTGGCTTTAGTGTCAACTGTACCACGCCCCCAGACGCGGCCTTTTTCATCAATATCACCACTGAACGGCTCATGTTCCCAAGTCCCGTTAGCTTCTACTACGTCTAAATGGCTCATCAACAGAATAGGCTGTTCAGAGGATTGACCTTGCCATTTGAAAAGCAAGCTGCCGTTAAAATTATGCTTTTCGCAATTTTGATGAATGAGGGGAAATAATTCTTCTACTACCTGATGAAAAGCAAAAAATTTAGTTCTATCTGTTTGGTTGCGTGAGGAAACAGTTTCTGCTTGAATCATTTTGGCTAAAGCCTGACCATATTGTTCAGCGCGTGGGGTATTATCCAAAGTGACTTTAGCTGTGCGAGCAGAGGTAGGCTTTAAACAAGCTGTTTTAATAACCAACAGGAGAATAACTGCTAGCAGCACGCAAACAATCCCTAAAAATATCTTCATTTTTCCTAACCTCTTTTATTTTGGATTTAACAAAAATTAAAGTAAACCTTTTTTGAAAAGGACATAGCCAATTAACAAGGCAAGACCACCACTTGGAATTAAAAGCAAGCTGGTCTGGCTGATAGCTGCTGGTACAAAAATACATAACAAACTCATAACCAGCAAAGGAACGATAGCAATTTTAGGACTTTGCAAGAAATATTTAAGACCTAAAGCACCAAATAAAGCAGGAACTACATTGTTGAAAGCAGGCTGTAAAGCTTCTGCTTGCAAGAAAGGCTGTAATGGCACCAAGAGAATAACACCGGCGACGATAACTAAAGTAGTGACAATAGCACTGACAGCGACACTGATAGTGGAAATGATTTCATGTTCAGGTGTGCCTGCTTCTGTTTTAGCAATATCCTTGGCATTCATAACGCAAGGAATTTTCATATTTGTAACATTACCTGTAATAAATGATAGATAACTGCCACCTACCCCCAGCATAGGAGTGTAAATTAAAAATTCAACAATGGCAACAGGAATGTAGATAAGACCAACCGTAGCGAAGCCACGCAGGAAGCCTTTGAAATCAGGCATAACACCGTTAACCATACCAACAATAAATGGGATAGCAACCAACATAATCACAGCTGCTCCTAAAGTTATTCTGCCGATACGGTGTAGACCATTATTAAATTCGCGAAAAAATTGCTCTTTATCTAAAGCTTGGTTTGTCGTTTCTTTCATCGTATGTCACCCCCACTAAATTAATTGGATACAAACAGCAGCTGTCATGGCAATGAGCATACTGGCAGCTAAGCTGAAGTTTTCCAAAACCAACATATTTTTTTTCTGGATAAGAAACTCGAAAACTGCCATACAAAGAGCAGCGACGAAAGCTACAAAGAGAGGCATCCAGTCTGACCCGCCATTTGGCATGACTTTACCAATATAGGAGCCGATATAAGCGGCACAAAGACCAACGAACATAGCAGTAGTAGCATAAGCTCCGAAGCTAGGTTTCTTTTCTCCACTTTCTTCAGTAGAGGTTTCTTGTGGTTTACCTTGCAGCTTGTTCATATACTTTTTCAAGAAGAAGATGCAGCAGAAAACGCCGCCTAAGATACCTACAGTCATAACTAAAGCGATAGTAACAAAAGCAGAAATGTTTAATTCTTGTAAGTTTAAGCCACTTAGCCCCACACTTTGGGCAGCAATTTCAGCAACATTCAACTCATACTGTAAAGCTCCGATAACAGAAAGACGCAGCCAAGAAAGAGGCACACCCAAAGTACCACTTAAAGCGATAACGCCTAATAAAATACTGACGGAAGGGAGCAGTGTAAAGGTAGCACTGGCAGTAATAACTTTTTTCAATTTAGCCTTTTCCATGCCAATGGCTAGACCGGCACGATAACTTTTGACGGCGAAAATAACGCACATAACGGTAATAAAGGCAAGTACCACAGCGACGATTAAGTAAAAATAGCCCGCATTGACACTTGCTAAATAATCATTCATGTTAAGACCTCCTTAAAATTAAATAAAAAAGGCTGGGATTTTTGTCCCAGCCTCCATGAAACAATTATTCTTCAACAATTTCAGCATCGACAGCATTTTTCTTTACAGATTCAATACCGTTTAAGCAACCAGCAATTGCTTTGTAGCCTTCACTAACAGCAATAACTTGACCATTAGTAGCTTTTAAGCGAAAACGGAACTCACCGGCTTTATCAGCATATACTTCAAATTTTGGATGTTTTTCTGTAGCATAGCCTTCAACAGTTTGATTTTCTACAGCAGCTTCAGGTGCATTTTTCTGAACGCTGGCAATACCATTTTTACAAGCAGCTTCAGTAGTATATACTTCGGAAGTAGCAATAACTTCACCGTTGCCTGCTTTTAAATCAAATTTAATACCTGTGTTTGTTTTGCGAATAACGAATTTTCCCATTGGTAAAACCTCCCGTGTTAATCTATATTTTCATTATAGCGAAGTTTGCC
>JAFXJE010000023.1 GCA_017532485.1 Peptococcaceae bacterium
GCAGTACGAGACAGGGGTAATCAAAGAACATATGGCTGTGCGTGAAAGCTGTGGTTTATTTGATGTATCTCACATGGGTGAATTATTACTGGAAGGGCCTGATGCATTAAACAATGTGCAATTGGTAACTACTAATGATTGCAGCGGTATGTATGACGGACAAGTGCGTTATAGTCCAATGTGTAACGAAAAGGGTGGCGTAGTAGACGATATTTTAGTTTACAAAATTCACGATACAGCATATTTATTAGTAGTAAATGCTTCTAATAAAGATAAAGATGCTGCTTGGATTTCCAGTCATTTATTCGGCGATGTTAAATTTACTGACTTATCTGACGGTGTAGCTCAATTAGCTTTACAAGGACCAAAAGCAGTTCCGCTTTTAGCAGACTTAGTGGCTGATGAACAAATTCCTAAAAAATATTACAGCTTTGTCAAGGAAGCAGATGTTAAAGGTATTAAGTGCTTGATTTCCCGTACAGGTTACACAGGCGAGCTGGGCTATGAATTATACTGTGCTGCTGAAGACGGGGCAAAATTATGGGATTTATTATTAGAAACAGGTAAAGCTTATGATTTAATTCCTTGTGGTTTAGGAGCAAGAGATACCTTGCGTTTAGAAGCGGCTATGCCACTATATGGTCACGAAATGAACGATGAAGTAACTCCACTCGAAACAGATTTAGGTTTCTTTGTAAAATTAGATAAAGATAACTTTATCGGTAAAGATGCTTTAGTAGCAGCAGGCGAACCAAAACGCTGCCGTGTTGGCTTAAAAGTAACAGGCCGCGGTATTGTCCGTGAAGAATGTCCTGTATTTGTAGGCGATACTCAAATCGGGATGACTACTTCCGGTACTCATTGTCCATTTATCGGGGTGCCTGTAGCTATGGCTTTATTGGATAAAGCTTACGGCGAAGTAGGCACAGCAGTAGAAGTAGAGGTGCGTGGTCGAAAAGTGGCTGCAGAAATTATTCCATTGCCATTCTATAAACGGCCAAAAAACTAAAAAGTATTTTAAGTAAAAAAATAAATTAAATAATTTCTAGGAGGAAATAACAATGACAACTTTAGAACAATTAAAATACACAAAATCTCATGAATGGTTATTAGAAAACGCTGATGGTACAGTAACTGTAGGTTTAACAGATTATGCACAAAAAGAATTAGGTGACTTAGTATTTGTTAATTTACCATCTGAAGGCGACGAAGTAACAGCAGGCGAATCTTTTGGTGACGTTGAATCCGTAAAAGCTGTATCTGATGTATTTAGTCCTGTAAGCGGTACAGTAGCTGAAGTAAATGAAGAATTATTAGATGCACCACAATTAATCAACGAACAACCATACGAAGCTTGGTTAATCAAAGTGGAAAATATCGGCGATACAGAAGAATTATTAACTGCTGCTGAATATGAAGCATTCATTCAGGGAGAATAATTATGGGACATTATATACCTGCCACTAAAGAGGAACAGCAGGAATTATTTGCCACTGTTGGAATCAGCGATATTTCCGAATTATTTACTGCTGTACCTGATCAAGTGTTGTTAAAAGAACCTTTAAATTTACCAGCCGGTAAATCTGAATTAGAAGTAAGAAGAATGATGGAAGAAATCAGCAGCCAAAACAAAGTTTTTGGTACTGTTTTGCGTGGTGCCGGTGCTTACCAGCATTACATTCCTTCTATCGTAAAATATATTACCGCCAAAGAAGAATTTGTGACAGCTTATACACCATACCAAGCTGAATTAAGCCAAGGTATTTTACAATCTATTTTTGAATACCAGACTATGATTTGCGAATTAACAGGCATGGATGCTTCCAATGCCAGCATTTATGACGGTGCATCTGCTGCGGCAGAAGCAGTAGCTATGTGCCGTGAACGCAAACGCACAGTAGCACTTGTTTCTGCTACTACTCATCCTGATATTTTGTCTACAATTCAAACTTACTGCTACGGTGTAGGCACAGAAGTAAGAGTTGTACCTGAAAAAGATGGTGTAACTGATGCGGAAGCTTTAAAAGCTGCTTTAGCTGAAGATGTATGCTGCTTCTATGTACAGCAGCCAAATTTCTACGGCAATCTTGAAGATTGCACAGCTTTAGGTGAAATTGCCCATGCAGGCGGTGCTAAATATATTATGGGCTGCAACCCTATTGCTTTAACAGTATTGAAAACACCGGCAGCCTGCGGTGCAGATATTGCTGTAGGTGAAGGTCAGCCTTTAGGCATGCCGTTAGCTTA
>JAFXJE010000024.1 GCA_017532485.1 Peptococcaceae bacterium
AGCGCCGATGGTACTGCATATTCTTTTTGTGGGAGAGTAGGTCGTTGCCAGGATATGCTCCTCAATAGCTCAGTCGGTAGAGCGCATGACTGTTAATCATGATGTCACTGGTTCGAGTCCAGTTTGGGGAGCCATTTTTTTGGAAGGGTTCCCGAGTGGCCAAAGGGAACGGACTGTAAATCCGTCGGCTCCGCCTTCGAAGGTTCGAATCCTTCCCCTTCCAGTTGTTGACGCACATCATAAGATGTGCGTTTTTTTGTTTCTCTAACTCTAAAAAGTATAAAAATGCAATAAATTGTCATAAAAATAAACTTTTTTATTGAATAAAATTTTTTAATAGGTTAGAATGTAGGTAGCAGTATTTATACCTAGGAGGGGTTTTATGATTAAAAATATGAAACAATCGACAAAAGCTAAACTTATTTGTATGACAGCGATAATATTTTTAGCAATCTCCTTGTTATCAACAATGTTGGTAACAAAAGCTAACAATTCTTTACAAGATTCAATGGAAAATCAATATGCCTTGGTTTTAGCAGCCATTGATTTTGGTGACGCTTCAGCATATTTGACTAATGAGGCTCGTGCTTATGCCGTAAGTGGTAAAGAGGAGCATTATGATAATTACTGGTATGAAGTAAATACAGCCCAAAATCGTGAAAAAAATGTCGCAATTATGAATCAAATCGGTTTAACGAAAGAAGAAGTTGCTCTGTTAGATAAAATTTCTAACAAGTCCAATGAATTGGTTCCTTATGAAGATGAAGCTATGCGCTTGGTTCAAAATGGTGACCAAATTGGTGCTATTAACATTTTGTATGGCAAATTCTATGAAGAGGGCATCACAGAAATTCAGGGTAATATTGCTAAATTAAACAGTAGTATTGAAAATAGAATGGCTCAAAATGTTGCTGTAGATAGGAAAACTGCGATTGTTTTGAATATTATTTCCTTTGTACTTATTGTTTGTGCTTTATTGGCTTTAGGCGAGTTAGTAAGATTTGTCTTGAAAGAATTAATTGCCCCAATCGTAAAAATGAAAGACAAACTGGTTGATTTCTCGCAAGGTAATTTACATGGTGAATTAGATTTACAAGCTGATGATGTTACGGAAATCGGGATGACTGTTGGTGCTATTCAGAAAATGCAGGATACTCAGACTGGTATCATCGATGATATGGATTATATGCTGACTGAGATGGCTAACGGTAATTTTGTGGTTAACAGCAAAAATGAAAATATTTATGTAGGTGACTATAAACATTTATTGCAGTCTATTAAGTTGATTATTGAAGAGTTAAATGCTACTTTGGTGGAAATTAATCAGACAGCTAATCAAGTTGATTCTGGTGCTGAACAAGTAGCAGCAGCAGCGCAGGCTTTATCACAAGGGGCTACTGAGCAAGCAGCTTCTGTTGAGGAATTATCTGCTACTATTGCTACAGTTACTTCTGAAATTCGTTCAACTGCTGAACAAACAGAAACTGCTGCTAAATTGGTAGGTGAAGCAGAAATCGGCTTAAATGCCAGCTTAACAGAAATGGAATTAATGTTATCGGCGATGAATAATATTGAAGAAAAATCCAATGAAATTCAAAAAATTATCAAAACTATTGATGACATCGCTTTCCAAACAAATATCTTAGCTTTAAATGCAGCTGTTGAAGCTGCTAGAGCAGGTTCTGCTGGTAAAGGCTTTGCCGTAGTAGCTGATGAAGTTCGTAACTTGGCTCAAAAATCCGCTGAAGCAGCTAAGGAAACAACAGATTTAATTGCTCAGACAGCAGAAGCTATTTCCGAAGGTACCCAAATTGCTCATCGCACTGGCGAAGCTGTAAATCAAGTTGTTGATAGTGCAAGACAAGTTGCAGTTATTGTTTCAAATATCAAAGAATCTGCATATCAAGAATCTGATGCAGCAGAACAAATTAATATTGGTATTGAACAGATTTCTTGTGTTGTTCAAACTAATAGTGCAACTGCTGAAGAGAGTGCGGCATCTAGTGAAGAAATGTCTGCTCAAGCCGATACTTTACAAGCTTTGATTAATCAATTCAAATTAAAAGAATAAGTTAGGCAGCGTAAAGAGCTTGGGAGTTTTCTCCCAAGCTCTTGTTTTTATTTTTGGATATTTTGTACTGCCTGTTGGGCAAAAGTAGTATTGACAATCATGTTGTAGTCGGCGCGTTTGTCAAGTTCACCTGCTAGAGCCATAACGTCCATTAATTTTTCCAGTCCGCTTTTTTCTAAAATAGGCGTATCATCCCAAGCTTCAATACTTTGATAGCGTTCTACAACTATAGTTAAATCTTCAAGGGAGATATCTTCAAAATGTGGTTGAATGATTTCAGCGATAGTGGCGGCATCATTGTTTTTAACAAAGAGTTGACCTTGGTAAACAGCATTGGTGAATTTTTGAATAATTTCTGGATTTGTTTCCAGATAAGATTTAGCGGCTGAATAAGTGGTAAAAGGAATATCACCGGAATGAGCACCAATAGCAGTAAGAATATAACCACGACCTTCTTTTTCGACAGCAGTTGCAGTTGGTTCAAAGAGAGTGACATAGTCGCCTTCACCTGATAAAAAGGCACCTGCCATAGCAGCAAATTGAATATCAGTGCGGACATTAATCGGTTGTGATTCATCATCCACGCCAATATCAAGACCATTAGATTTTAAAACATATTCTAAAGTCATTTCCGGTGCCCCACCTTTGCGGCCACCTATAATTTCTGCTTCTGTTAGTTGGTCAAAAGTGAAATTTTCCCATGGTTCGCGTCCTACAAAAAAGCTGCCGTCACGCTGAGTTAATTGGGCGAAGTTGATAGCATAATCTTCTAAATTTTGG
>JAFXJE010000025.1 GCA_017532485.1 Peptococcaceae bacterium
ACACTTGATTGTAATTAAGTTTTCCCGCATCAAGGGATGATTATTCTGAGCACATAGCACAATTTCATCTTCCAGCAAAGGTATCCAGTGCAAGGATAACTCTTTATTCATCTTCAAATACTCATCAATTATTTCACTGCTGATAGTCAAAAGTGCCACTCGGCTGTAACCTTGTTGAAATAAACTTAAAATATTTCTCGCATCAGCCATCACGATTTTCACCAAAGCCTGTGGATAAACCTGCATAAATTTGCTGATTTGCGCCGGCAAAAATTGCTCAGTAAAGACAGAAGACGTGTAAACTGAAAGAGTCCCCGCAACATTTTCTTTTTTGGCACCATATTCCTGCAAATAAATCTGCATTTGTTCATATTGATTTAAGACACGTTGCGCATATTCCATAAATAAGGCTCCTTGCGGGGTTAAATGTAAGCCTTTTTTGTTGCGTTCCAGTAATTCACTGCCAAATTCTTTTTCCAAGCGTCGTAAGGAAGCATTCATAGCCTGTGGTGTCAAATAAAATTTAGGTGCAGCCGAGTTCACAGAGCCACTTTCCACCGCTTGAATAAAATATTTAAGTTGTTCAATATTCATAACTTTTCCTCCCATTACGCTTGTCTTTACTCCATTATTATAAAGTTTTTTACTAATATCTTCAAGTTTATTGTAAAATAAATTTACAATAATATAAATTTTTAGTTACTTTTTATTGATAGACAAATTTCCATAAATAATATATATTATTCCTATAAACTGTAATCGGATAGTTTTAATTAGAGGGGAGGCTATGGCAGATAAATTTTTTTAATATCCGATTTGTTTGGTCGTTATTATTTTTAATTCAATTAATTTTCAAAAGAATTTATATCGTTATTTATTAGGGGGTTTCTATTATGTCTGAAAAAGCTAAAGGCGGCTTTGATATGAAGTATGTACACTTGGCAGTTGTATGTGCATTCATGTTCTTATTTAGATTTGTGCCTACAATAGGTACTATTACACCTTACGGTATGGCTATTATCGGTATTTTCATTGGTTTAATTTATGGTTGGTCCGTAGACGCTGACAACTTATGCTGGACTTCTTTATTGGGTTTAGTTGCTTTAGGTGTTACCGACTTTGGTAATGCAGGTCAAGCTTTAGCTGCTGCTTTCGGTAACGAATCTGTAATGTTAATGTTGTTAGGTATGTTCTTTGTTGGTATGTTGCAAGACAGTAAATTAACTGAATGGTTATCCAACAAATTATTAGGTGCTAAATTTACTCAAGGTAAACCTTGGTTATTAACAGCATTTATCATTATCGTTCCTGCTTTGGCTTCTATCTTAGTAAACCAAACATTAATCGCTTTAATCATGATCGTTATTTACAAATCCATCTTTGAACAAGCTGGTTACAAAAAAGGTGACTTATATCCAGCAATGGTATTGATGGGCTTCTTCGTAATTTGTTCCGTAGCGTTCTCCTTATTCCCATTCCGTGGCTGGTGCTTAATGACAGTAGGTATGGCTACTAAAGCCGGTATCCAAATCAATATGGCTGGTTGGATTATTACTGAAGTTGTAGCTATTGCTGTTACTTGTGTAGGTTGGATGTTAATCATGATGATTACACCTGGCTGCAAAGTTGCTAACTTAAAAGATATTGATATTACTCAATTCCAAAAAGGTGACGCTCCAATGACACCAAAACAAAAAGCTGTTCTGGCTGTTACTTTGATTAACGTTGTTGGTTGTATCGTTATCAGTTTTGCCGGCGGCAACGAAGGTATCCGTTTAGTAATGAAAAACATCGGTGTTTACGGCTGGGTAGTTGGCGTTATCGCTTTCGCTATGGTCTTCAAAGTTGACGGCGAACCTATTTTAGATAAGAAAAGAGCTCCTGCTTACTTCTACTGGGATTTAATTTTAGTAGTAGCTGCTGCGATGGTAGTAGCTAACCAAATTACTAACCAAGCTGCTGGTATTACTCCAATGGTAGGTCAATTAATGGCTCCATTATTCGGTTTACCACCATTTGTATTCTTATTAGCTTTAGGTTTCATTACCTTTATCTTAACAAACTTAGCTAACAACGTAGCTGTTACTATCACTATGATGACTGTTGCGATGACTATGGCAGCTCAAGTACAATTCAACTTACAAGTAGCTTTAATGGTTATCACTATCTACGGTGTAATCGGTTTATTAACACCTGCTGGTTCTGTAAACGGTGCGATGATTCATGCTCGTGAATTTACAACTACTAAATCCGCTTACATTGCTGGTGCAATCATGATCGTCTTCATGACTATCGTAATGGCTGCTGTAATTATTCCTTTAGGTTTAGCAGTTATGTAATCACTAGAAAGCCTATCTTTCTAAAATATAAAGAAAAGAGCTTGGGGCAATTGCCCTGAGCTCTTTTCCTTTGGGAAAGTTTGTGAAATAAAAAAG
>JAFXJE010000026.1 GCA_017532485.1 Peptococcaceae bacterium
CTTATTCGCGTCATAGCTCCTCCTCTCCCCAACAAAAAGTCTCACGACTTTCTGGGGGGCCCCTTATAGGCTAGGCAGGAGTATCTTTAAATGTTGCTGAGATATTAATATTCGATTTTCAACGCCTCATGAAAGTGAATCACAACTGAGAATGAAAATATAAAAAAGTGCAGAAATGAGAAATTTTGGTATACTTAAGGTGCAGGGAAAGTCCGGCTGAACATTGGTGAAAAACCATATCCCGTTTGTCAACGTGGACGAATTACCCAAGAGAACAACAGTATGTAGCACTGTTTACTAACAGATAGCACGAGTAGCAAGGTTCGGTGACCAACTCGGGTAATTCCAAAACCTGCAATACTTGAGCTTGGAGATGTAAAGATGGAAGACATTTTGACCTGTACAATGGGACTAGACGTACATAGAGACGTAATCGTAGCATGTTTGATAAAAGGAGAGCTTAATCAAAAACCTGAGGTTGAAATTAGAAATTTTAGCACACTTAGGCCTGATATGGAAAACTTGAAAAAGTGGGTATTAGAACAAGAATGTAAAAACGTAGCAATGGAAAGCACTGGAATCTATTGGCAACCAATTTACGAAATTTTGGAAGATTGTTTTGATGAAGAAATAAACATTTTAGTAGTTAATGCACGGCATATGAAAAATGTTCCAGGCAAAAAGACAGATATGCGTGACTCGCAATGGATAGCAACGTTACTAAGAGCTGGCTTACTTCGTGGAAGTTTTATCCCGGCAAAATCTTTTAGAGAACTAAGACATTTAACAAGATACAGAAAAAGCATAGTTAGAGATATTACTTCACAAAAAAATCGCATAGACAAGCTACTTCAAAGCTCAGGGTTTCGATTGTCAGCTTTTATCTCTGACGTTTTTGGAGCCTCAGGACGAAATATCATAAGGCATTTATTCACTCACGGAAGTATTACAAAAGAAGAACTTGATAAATGCCTAAGAACAAAAACTAGAGCTAAAATTGACCAAATTTTAACGGCTGTAAACGGCAGTTTATCTAAGCATCAGCAAGATTTTTTAAGACTTATGTTCGAACATCTTGAGCAAATAGAAGCTCATAAAAAAGTTATTGAAGCGTCTATTGATAATGAAATTGCGACACATTCCGAAGCACTAGCTTTATTATGTTCTATTCCCGGTATTGATGTTACTGCAGCTTCTGCGATAATTGCAGAAATTGGCACTAATATGGAGTTTTTCCCTAGTTCGCAGCATATTTGCTCATGGGCAGGACTGAGTCCCGGAAACAACGAAAGTGCAGGCAAAAGAAAGAGTTGCCATATAACCAAAGGAAATCCTTACTTGAAAAGCATGCTCTGCGAAATTGCTTGGGTTATTGCCGGAAAGAGAAATACATATCTTGCCAATTGGTACTGGCGTTTGAAAAGTCAAAAGGGCGCTAAACGTGCAACCATTGCTCTTGCTAGAAAAATCCTCGTCGTTATTTTTAACATGCTAAAAAATCTTGTCCCCTACGATGATTCTAACTACGAAACCTTAAGACTAAAATGTCAAAAAAGAAAGACGGACCGCTTTATTAGTGAGCTTACTAAGCTTGGATATCAGGTTGTTGCTCCCTGTTAAAATTTAATTTTTTTGTAAGCCTTTAAAAGGCAGGTCCTGCTTGCCTTTTTTTCTGCTGCAATTCACTTTCATGAGGCGTTGAAAACCTATTTTAAAGGTGCAGTTGCTACTTTTTTATTTTCGTAGCAAGTTCTTGATAGCCACTATCTGCCGTTAGTTGTGCGCCTGAATTATTCGCTATTTTTTCATATGTCATCTCTTATATTTTACTCTGTATATTTGTTTTCGCAAGAGGGCTATTATTTCTACGACAAATTAACAACTCAACGAAGGTAATACTGGTTTTTAGAAGCTCTGATAAATA
>JAFXJE010000027.1 GCA_017532485.1 Peptococcaceae bacterium
GCAATAAAGTTTGGTACTTATATGGGGCATCATCTAATGCTCATCGCAACTATATGCCAAACTATTTACTGCAATGGGAAATGATTAGATGGGCAGTAGAAATTAAATGTGATATTTATGATTTTCGTGGTATTTCCGGTGATTTAAGCGAAGACAATCACTTATATGGTTTATATCGCTTCAAAAGTGGCTTCAATGCTACCTTTACCGAATTTGTTGGTGAATATCGCTATATTTTCCATCCACTAGCTTATAAATTTATTGAAACAGCAATTCCAAAAGCAAAGAAAATCTTAAAGAAAATAAGAAAATAAAAAAGAAACAGCACGATTTCAATTAGCGAAATCGTGCTGTTTTGCGTAAGATAGAGTCAAAAGAAAGGGCTGATAAGATGGTTATTACAGCAGTTAAATTGAAAAGTAATTTCCGATTTTCGCGACATTTTAGCATTTTTGTCGGTTGATAGTAGAAAATGAAATGTATATGATATATTATATGATATTTTGTGTACAAGATGAGAGGGCAGAGTGGAATGATACAGAAAAGTATATTGCGCCTTGGAATCGATATAGGCTCTACAACTGTTAAAATAATTGTAATGGCGGTACCGGAACAGAAAGTATTGTTTGCTCGTTATGAACGGAATCATGCGGAACAAGTGAAAACGGTACAGCGTCTTTTACAGGAAGTGGCTAAAGCTTTTCCAAATGAAAAATTTCGCGTGGCAATCTGCGGTTCCGGTGGGAAGCCGGTAGCAGACCGTATCGGTGCGTATTATATTCAGGAAGTAGTTGCCAATGCAGCGGCAATACGTAAGTTATATCCACAGACCAGAACAGCCATTGAACTTGGTGGACAGGATGCCAAGATTATATTTTTTACGTATGATGAAAATGAAAGACGGTTGGTGACATCAGATATGCGGATGAATGGCAGCTGTGCGGGTGGTACAGGTGCTTTTATTGACGAAATTGCAGCCATTTTGAAAACACCAGCAGAGGAATTTGAAACTGTTGCTTCACAGGGAAAAACAGTACACAGCATATCTGGGCGCTGTGGTGTATTTGCCAAAACTGATATTCAAACTATTATGAATGCGGGCGGCAGCCGAGAAGATATTGCACTTTCGGCTTTTCATGCAATTGCGAAACAGACCATTGGCGGACTGGCACAAGGGCTGGAACTGAAACCACCGGTGATTTTTGAGGGTGGTCCGTTAACATATAATCCAACATTAATTAAAGTATTTGCGGAACGCTTAAATTTAAAAGAAGAGGAAATTATCCGGCCGGAACATTCGGATACTATTGTGGCACATGGTGCTGCCATCGCACTGGATGAACTGTTTTCGGAAGAAACTGAAAATGCGTTTTTAGCAACAGAGATTATTGCATTATTAGAAGCACCAATTAAGATGGAGGAACATCATATACAGACAAAACGGTATTTTGAATCGGATGATGAATGCAGACAGTGGCGCAGGGCACATGCTATGCCGGAAGTAGTCTCGCTTTCTTTAAAAGCAGGAGATGTGCTGCCGGTTTATATTGGTGTGGATGCCGGGAGTACCACATCCAAATTGGTGTTGATGGATGAGACAGAACAGGTCATTGATCGTTTTTATGCCAATAACCAAGGTGACCCAATTCATGTGGTAAAACAGGGACTTCTGGAACTTTATAAAAAATACAGCGATAAGGGAATCATGCTGCGTGTGCTGGGGATGGGCACCACCGGTTACGGCGAACTGCTGTTAAATGCAGCCTTCGGCGGCGACTATCATACGGTGGAAACAGTAGCTCATGCGGCGGCTGCTTGCCATTATGAGCCGGATGTATCATTTATTCTAGATATTGGTGGACAGGACATGAAGGCCATCTGGGTAGCAGATGGCGTGGTTACCAACATCATGTTAAATGAGGCTTGTTCATCGGGATGTGGTTCTTTCTTGGAAAAATTTGCAGACTCGCTGCATATTCCGGTAACAGAGATTGCTGATGCGGCTTTTCGGGCAAAACATCCGGCGAATCTAGGCAGTCGCTGTACCGTATTTATGAATAGTAACATTATTACTGAGCAGAAAAATGGATGCAGTACTGATGATATTATGGCAGGGCTGTGTCGGTCAATTATCGAAAATGTATTCACTAAAGTTGTGCGAATTAGTAATGTTTCGGTGTTAGGTGAAAAAATTATGGTACAGGGTGGTACCTTCAAAAATGATGCGGTGCTGCGTGCAATGGAACAATACATCGGCAGCGGCAATATCATGCGTGCACCTTATTCTGGTGAAATGGGTGCCATCGGTGCTGCACTGTTAACAAAACAGAAACGAGAAGAAAATGGGTTTGCGGTAAGTAATTTTATCGGTTTTGAAGCACTGGAAAAATTTAAATATGAACAGAACGCTGATATGCCTTGTCCTTTCTGCGTGAATCATTGTAATCGAACTGTTGTGCAGTTCTCTAATGGCGGCAGTTTTGTAACCGGTAATCGTTGTGAACGTGGGGAAATTGTAGGTAATCCGCAGGACGAAGATGTACGCAGTCGCGTAAAACAGATAAAACGCACAAAAGATTCGGTAGCGAACTTGTACGATATTCGCCAGCAGCTGCTGTTTCAGGGGTATGCACATCCACAACTCTGCTCAAAACGCAATATTACCATCGGGCTGCCGCGTGTGCTCTTTAACTGGGAGTATATGCCGTATTGGAAAACTTTTTGGCAGGCACTGGGCTTTGATGTAGTGCTATCGGATTTCAGCAGCCGTGATATGTATGAAAATGGTCTGAGTGCAGTATCGTCTGATACTGTCTGCTTCCCGGCTAAATTGGTGCATGGGCATCTTCGCAATCTGGCAGAAAAGAAAGTAGACCGTATCTTTATGCCGTCAATTACAACTGTTCCGTCGGAAAATACTGAAAAAACCAGCGAGTCAATGTGTGCAGTTGTAAAAGGGTATCCA
Source organism: Peptococcaceae bacterium (assembly GCA_017532485.1). Lineage (GTDB taxonomy): Bacteria > Bacillota > Peptococcia > Peptococcales > Peptococcaceae > RGIG6463. The sequence continues at coordinate 2,966 of JAFXJE010000027.1, forward strand.
ATTGTTATTCGCAACTCGGATAATCCGGAAAATAACTGGGGAATTCCGTTTGATGCACCGCTGTTTCACTGGCACGAATATGCTGACCGCGACCGTCAGCTGACTCGCTTTATGTACGATACCTTTGGCATTTCGGCTGATTTAACTAGAGCGGCTGTGAAAGCCGGCGATGAAGCTCAGCAGCTTTTTATCACCCAGCTGAAAGAAGAAGGAAAGAAAGTTTTGGATGAAGTTGAACGCACCGGTCGTTATGCAGTGGTGTTAGCGAGCCGTCCGTATCAGAATGATGCCATTGTCAATCACAATCTGCCGGAAATGTTCACCAACATGGGGATTCCGGTATTGACAGCTGATTCTCTGCCGGAAGTTAATCAGGTGGATTTACGCTTGAGCCGTTTGGATATCGTAAATAATTTCCATGCTCGTATGCTGTCATCGGCTATATTGGCAGCTCGCAGCCAGCATTTGGAATATGTTCAGGTGGTAAGTTTTGGTTGTGGTCATGACGCATATTTATCTGATGAAATTATTCGGTTAATGAATCAGATTTCGGGGAAAAATCCTCTGATTTTGAAACTGGATGAAAGTGAGGCGGCAGGGCCGCTCCGCATTCGCGTACGTTCTTTTGTGGAAACAGCCGAACAGCGTTATCAGCATCGGGGAGATGATGTGGTGCAGGTACTAACCGACCCGTATCCGGTAAAATTTACAAAAGAGATTTTTGATAAAAAAATTGTGCTGGTGCCAAATACTTCTCATGCATTCTGTCGTATTATGTCGGCAGCGATGTCCAAACAGGGACTTCGTGCGGTACCACTGGAAATTGGTCGCGAAGAGGCTATTCGGTTGGGCAAACAATATGTGCATAACGATATCTGCTTTCCGGCCCAGATTGTTATCGGGGAAGCTCTTGCTGCACTTCGAAGCGGCAAATATAATGCGGATGAAGTGGCGATTGGCATGGGCAAATACATTGGTGATTGTCGTCTAACGCATTATGGTGCACTTTTAAGAAAAGCGTTGGATGATGCCGGTTATCCGCAGGTACCGATTTTGACCAACGATGATCAGGATTACCATGAGTTGCATCCTGGCTTTAAAATGAGTCTGTCGACTGCCATGAATATTGCTTTTGCTATGCCGGTGATTGATATTTTGGAAGAACTGCTGCGAAAGATACGACCGTATGAAGTGGTGCAAGGCAGTACCCAAAATGCTTTTGACCGTGCGTTGGATGCGGTAGTAGAGGGTCTGGAAAAAGGTGGTATTTACGGTATAAAAAAAGCATTCAGTAAAGCCATCGATTGGATGTGTGAAGTCCAATATGACCGCACAAACCTGCGTCCTACAGTTTTAATCGTAGGGGAATATCTGCTGAACTTCCATCCGGGAGCCAACCATGATATTGAAGATTATTTAGAGGCCAATGGTTTTGAGATTATTGAGGCTCGTATGGCTGATGTTATTCGTAAAAGTTATTATTATCTGGATATGCAGATTAAAGAGTACCGGATTAAAAAGCCATGGAAAGATAAAATATGGCTGCACACCGCAGATGAAATTTTTAATGTGGCGCATGATATGGCTGACAAAATTGCCGTAAAGCATCCATTGTATCAGCCTGCAGCCCGTATTCAGGATCTAGCAAAAGGAAGTAATGATATTCTACATCATACATTTGATGCCGGGGAAGGAATTTTAATTCCAGGTGAAATTCTGCATCATGCAGCGCAGGGATGCAGAAATATGATTGTGCTGCAGCCGTTTGGCTGTCTGCCGAACCATGTTGTAGGCAGAGGTCTGATTAAAAAAATGAAGGAACTTTACCCGCATATTCAGATTTTGCCGCTGGATTATGATCCGGATGTAAGCTTTGCAAATGTGGAAAATCGTCTGCAGATGATGATCATGAATGAAAAAAGCCGTGGTGTAAATACGAAGTGAAATTATAGGTGGTAACATGACTAATTCTCAGTAAACAAAGAGCACCATATAGTGATTTAAATGAATTGATTCGCTATAGATGGTGCTCTTTTAATTTTAAAAGCAGGTTTTCAGAAAAAGCAAAAAACTTTTAAGATTAAATTAGCCTTAGAAAACGCTGCAGAGCTAAAACCAGGTCAAGAAGCTAAAATCCATTTGGGTAAGATTGAATGATAGCTCCCAATAGAACATGTAACTAGAAATATAAATGATTATATAAAAGCAACTATAAAAGGATATGAACCTTCTGCGTTTAAAAAAATACTAGAGTCGGAAAATGAATAAAGCCAAATAGATTAGAAATTAAAAAAGAGCTTGCGATTAAAAAATCGCAAGCTCTTTTCTTTTATGCGGATGACGGGACTTGAACCCGTACGAGATAACTCACACGCCCCTCAAACGTGCGCGTATGCCAGTTCCGCCACATCCGCTGACAGCCTAACTATTATACACCAAATAAGAATTATTTGTCAAGAGGTGCATAATCGTAACCGGCAAACATACCGTAGGCTACTACAGGCTGGATGGCATACTGCTGCAGCAGTTGTTTTTTTGCTTGTTTAGCAGCCTCAGTTTCCGTTTCTCCTGCTGCTAATAATGCTAATTTTCTCTCAGCAATCCATTGGTCAGCATAGGCAGCCGAAACATAGATTTTTTTGTAAGCTTTGAATAGTTTTTTTAGAACAATGAAACGAGGTGTTTCGTCTAATTCTCCTAAATGAACACTGACTTCGTAGCAGTCTTTTTCGTCTTCGGGAACAGTAGACCATACTTGCTCAGCTTGGCGTAAAGCTACTTCCCGTTCTAAATAATATTCTACTTCTGTTTCATGGTTAAGCATATTGCGATTTTCTACGGAATAAATTTCAGGCTGTTCCAAAGATAAATCATGTATTCTATTTAATAATTCTGGGAATTTCATTTTGTTAGCCACCTTTCTGAATATTCTTACTCATTATTAATATACCCCAAAAGGTGACTTGTTAAACAAAAGTTATCCTTTCTTACCAAATCTTTGCTGATAGCTGCAATGCTGGCAAAGAGGCAGACAGCGTTTGTATTGTTGAAAGCCTGTAATAGCTTCTTGGACTACAGAGGTCTGCAGCAAATCCGTTAGAGGAGTGATGAAAATATTACCCAAGGCAGCTTCTCCTTCACCGTCAAGACAACAAGGTACTACCGTACCGTCAACAAGAATAGCGAGCTGCTGCCGCAAACCGTAACAGGTACCGTCTGTACCGTAGTAAGGATTAGATAAAGCAGGCCATTCAAATTCATCATCAAAGCTAAGAAAAATATTTTTTGCCAAAGTTACTTGGCGACGTTGAATAATTTGTTCCAAAGCTATTTCTTCTTTAGAAAAGTGTTGGATAATCGTAGTCAACAATTCTGCTGTTTCGGGAGAAGGCTGATTATCTTGTCTATTCCAAAAACGAAGATTGATATAAACTTTGGAGGCAGCCAGTTCGGCAAAATTGAGGATATCATTTAAATATTCTTCTTGTTGAGCAGGTGCTTGCTCGGGGAAACTGTGTACGGAAATATTGACCTGACGGAGAGCTGGACTTTGCAGCAATAATTCTTGACGAGACATTAATAAAGTGCCGTTGGTAGTCAAGTTAACAGCAAAACCGTATTCTTGGCATAAAGCCAAAAGCTTATCCAGTTGGCTATGCAAAAGGGGCTCACCTTTGACATGAAGATAAAGGTGTTGGGTCAAGCCTCGCAGCTGTTTAAGAATGAAAGCAAATTGTTCTGTTGACATTTCCTCAAGCTTGCGTTGATGGGGACGGCAAAAGGAACAATTCAAGTTACAACGGTTGGTAATTTCTATGTAGACACGTTTAAACATGAGAGCCTCCTTGAAAAGTAAAAAATAAATAGGTAGGTATAGTATAGCATAAAAGAATATGTTGTGATAGAATAGGGGCATGGTAAAATGTTTTGATTGGAAGAAAGAGGAGAAATTTTCATGGATAAAGTGAGAATTAAACCGTTGGTTATTTATGGCTTGTTGGCTTTGCTTAGCCTTTGCTACATGGTTTGGTATGCACCGAATTTTTATTATCGTACTTTTAGTTTATTGCCAGATGTGCTGTATTTTTATCTTGCTCGCCCTAGCTTTATTATTGGGGTAATTGCTTGTATAGTTATCTTGGCAGTAGATTTATTGGATATTGAACTTTCGGAAAAGGCTAGAAAAGGAGTAAAACTTACAGCTCTGCTGTTGCTGGCAGTAGTGATTGTTTATTTGGTTTTATTGGTAATTCATGTTGCTTGGAGGCAGTTTTTACCATTAACAGGATTAGAGTGGCCACTTAACCTTATCTTTGTTTTTGTAGGCTTGATTTGTGGATTTTATGTCAAAAAAGAACATGAAGAGAGCTTTGAGGAAAAACGCAAGGAGTTTATGCGGACTATTTAAAAGTCCTTTCATTGACATTTGCCTGGAGCTGTGATAAAGTACATTGTATATAGTTAATACTGATGAAGAGGAAGAGTAAAATCATCCAGCGTCTACAGAGAGGAGAACCGTGGCTGTAAGTTTTCTGACGAATGAGATTTGAAGGTAGCCTTGGAGGTGCGTAGCTGAAATGATAGTAGGCTATGCCGGGAAAAGCCCGTTACAGCTCAGAGTGTCGCAGCAGGATTGCTGCGAAATTAAGGTGGTACCACGGAAGTTGCACTTTCGTCCTTTAAGGACGGGAGTGTTTTTTTTCGCTTAAATTTGTGTAAAAAGAGGAAGGAGTTTCTGAAAAATGGATGAAAGCAAAAACTTATCAAAAACTTATGACCCTAAACAAGTAGAAGAAAAATGGTATAGTATTTGGGAAGAAAATAAATATTTTGCCGGTAAAATGGAAGAAGGTAAAGAAAACTTTTCTATCGTTATGCCGCCACCAAATGTAACAGGTAAATTACACATGGGTCATGCCATGGATAATACTTTACAAGATATTTTAGTACGTTATAAACGCTTATGTGGCTATAATACTTTATGGGTACCGGGGACTGACCATGCCGGTATTGCAACTCAAGCGAAGGTAGAGGCTCAGCTGCAAGCAGAAGGTACCAACCGTTATGAAGTAGGTCGTGAAGAATTTTTGCGTCGTACTTGGGCTTGGAAAGAAGAATACGGTAATACTATCACCACTCAATTGCGTAAATTAGGCAGCTCCTGTGACTGGGACAGAGAACGTTTTACTATGGATGAAGGCTGCTCTAAAGCTGTAAGAGAAGCTTTTGTGCGTTTATACGATAAAGGCCTGATTTATCAAGGCAATTATATTGTAAACTGGTGTCCACATTGTCAAACTACCATTTCCGATATCGAAGTAGAACACGTTGATCAGGAAGGCAAAATTTATTATTTCCGTTATCCTACCGAAGACGGTCAAGATGAAATTCAAATTGCTACTACTCGTCCGGAAACAATGTTGGGTGATACCGCGGTAGCTGTTCATCCTGATGATGAACGCTATCAACACTTGATTGGCAAAAATTTAGTTTTACCTGTAGTAGGGAGAAAAATTCCAATCGTTGCTGATGAATATGTAGAAAGAGAATTTGGTACAGGGGCAGTAAAAATCACACCTGCCCATGACCCTAATGACTTTGAATTGGGTAATCGTCATAATTTACCACAAATTGTCGTTATTGACAAACAAGGTAAAATGAACGACTTGGCTGGCAAATATGCAGGTATGGACCGCTATGAATGTCGTAAACAATTAGTTAAAGATTTTGAAGAAAGCGGCGTTTTAGTTAAAATCGAAGACCATAACAATTCCGTTGGTCATTGCTACCGTTGTAACACTGTTATCGAGCCATTAGTGTCTAAACAATGGTTTGTAAAAATGGAACCATTAGCTAAGCCTGCTATCGAAGCTGCTCATACAGGTGATGTTAACTTTATTCCTGAACGTTTCACCAAAATTTATTTAGGTTGGTTAGAAAATATTCGTGACTGGTGTATTTCTCGTCAATTATGGTGGGGTCATCGTATCCCTGTTTGGTATTGCCAAGATTGCGGTGAAGTAATGTGCAGCACTACCGACATTGATACTTGTACTAAATGTGGTTCTAAAAATGTAGAACAAGACCCTGATGTATTGGATACTTGGTTCAGTTCTGGTTTATGGCCATTCTCTACTATGGGCTGGCCTGAACAAACTCCTGAATTAGAAGCATTTTATCCAACCAATGTTTTGGTAACAGGTCGTGATATTATCTTCTTCTGGGTAGCTAGAATGATGTTTGATGCTTTGGAATTTACAGGTAAATCTCCATTCCATGATGTTTTAATCCATGGTTTAGTTTTAGACAGTCAAGGCAGAAAAATGAGTAAATCTTTAGGCAATGGTATTGACCCATTACAAGTTATTGATGAATTTGGGGCAGATACCTTACGCTTTATGTTGACTACCGGTAATACCCCTGGTAATGACTTGCGTTTCCAAAATGAACGCTTAGAGTCCGCCCGTAATTTTGCCAATAAGATTTGGAATGCTACTCGTTTCGTACTGATGAACTTAGAAGATTACGAAGCTATTCCTGAAGAACAATTAGAATATACTTTAGCTGACCGTTGGATTATTAGTCGTCTGAATTCCGTAGCTAAATCTGTAACTCGTTTATTAGATGCTTACGATTTAGGGGAAGCTGGTCGTCAGTTGTACGACTTCATCTGGAATGAATTCTGTGACTGGTATATTGAAATGGCTAAGCCAAGATTATATGGTAAAGAAAGCGAAATCAGCCGTAAAACAGCACAGCAAGTTATTGCTTCTGTTTTGCGTGACACTATGGTTCTGTTACATCCATTTATGCCATTCATTACCGAAGAAATCTGGCAGCACTTGCCACATGAAGGCGAAACAATTATGTTGACTCAGTGGCCAACAGCTAAAGAAGAATTAATTTCTGCTGAAATTGAACAACAAATGGATATCGTAATGGAAATTATTCGTTCCATTCGCAATATGCGCAGCGAAATGAATGTACCATTAGGCAAAAAAGCTGATGCTATCATCGTAGCTAACAAAGAAGAGTTTATGCCATTGTTAGAACAAACAGCAAGCTATATCACTTTATTAGGCACTTTAGAAAATCTGGAATTACAAGTCAGCTTAGCTGAAAAACCAGCCCAAGCTGTGACAGCGGTAGTTCAAGGTATTGAGATTTTCTTACCATTAAAAGGCTTAATTGATATGGATAAAGAAATTGCTCGTTTGCAAAAAGAAGTAGAAAAAACAAACAGTGAAATCGAAAGAATTGAAAAGAAATTGAACAATCCAGGTTTCGTAGCAAAAGCACCGGAAGATGTAATCGCCAAAGAAAAAGAAAAATTAGCTCAATACGAAGACAGCAAAGCTGCTTTAGTAAGTCGCTTAGCAAGTTATCAAGCATAAGAATGAAAAAGGTTGGGACAAAACTTTTGTCCCAACCTTTTTGTATGTGTTAGTTATTTTGAAATGATTGTTTCCTATTCAATAACTACTAAATGGAAGCCTTTTTTACCTTTTTTAATCATCAGTTGATTATCTTTGAAATCGGCAGTAGTAATAACTTGTTTGAAATCAGTTACTTTGTTGTCTTGAATTAATAAACCACCTTGTTCAATTAAACGGCGACCTTCACTGGTGCCTTTAATCAAACCAGTTAATTGTAATAATTTTAATACATCAATACCTGCTTCAGCTTCAGCTGCAGAGATTGTGGTAGTAGGGATAGAGCCTGCTTGAGCACCGCCACCGAATAAAGCGCGTGCAGCTTGCTGTGCTTTTTCAGCTTCTTCTTCACCGTGAATTAATTTGGTGATTTCATAAGCCAATACTTCTTTAGATTTATTGATTTCAGCACCTTCAGCAGCACCTAAACGACGAACTTCGTCCATAGGTAAGAAAGTTAATAATGCCAAGCATTTTTCTACATCGGCATCATCAATATTACGCCAGTATTGGTAGAATTCGTAAGGGCTGGTTTTATTAGCATCTAACCAAACAGCACCACTTGCTGTTTTGCCCATTTTTTTGCCTTCACTGTTAGTTAACAACTTGAAGGTTAAGCCATAAGCGGTTTTGTCACCTTCTAAACGACGAATTAACTCCATACCACCGATGATATTGGACCATTGGTCGCTGCCACCAAATTGTAAGCGACAATTATGATTTCTGTATAAATGCAAGAAGTCATAAGATTGCATAATCATGTAGTTGAATTCTAAGAAAGTTAAGCCTTTTTCATAACGGTTTTTATAACATTCTGCTCGCAGCATATTGTTAACGGAGAAGTGTGCACCTACTTCACGCAATAAGTCAACATAATTTAAGTTTAACAGCCAGTCACCATTGTTTAACATTAAAGCTTTATTGCCTTCAGTTTCTGTACCGTCGCCAAAGTCAATGAATTTGGCCATTTGTTTGCGAAAAGCAGCTACATTGTTGGCGATAGTTTCTTTAGTCATCATAGTACGCATATCAGTACGACCAGAAGGGTCGCCAATCATTGCAGTACCACCACCGATGATGGCAATAGGACGATGACCATGTTGTTGTAAATGAGACATAACCATTAATTGAATAAAGTGACCAACATGGAGACTGTCAGCAGTTGGGTCAAAACCAATATAAAAAGTTACTTTTTCCTTACCGAGTAACTCGCGAATTTCTTCTTCATGGGTAGCTTGTTCAATGTAGCCACGTTCAGATAAAACGTCATAGACATTTTGCATAGATTTTACCTCCAATAAACGATAATATTGCATATTATACAATATTATTATGTTAAAATCAATGACGAGGCGACGGCTTTTTGGTAAGATGGGGTTAAGGATGAAAGGGGCAGAAGAAAATGAATAAAATTGCACAATATATTCACACTCATTGTATACCGGGCACACCCGGAGGTTGGGAACGTTCTAAACGTATGGCTGAGCTTTTGGGCAACCCACAGGAAAAATTAAATATTATTCATGTAGCCGGTACTAATGGCAAAGGCTCAGTTTGTGCCATGTTGGAGTCAGTATTGCGGCAGGCAGGTTATACCGTAGGTTTATATACTTCACCACATTTGGAAGATTATCGCGAAAGAATACAAATCAATCGTCAGCTCATTCCAGAGGATGATTTTTACGAATGTTTAACTCTGCTGATTGAAGAAGTTATACCACAAATATTGGCAGAAGGTCATGCACATCCTACGGAATTTGAAATATGGACTATGACTGCCTTTATGTATTTTGCAGGGAAAACTGATATTGTTATTTTAGAAGTAGGCTTGGGTGGAGAACTTGACCCGACTAATATTATTACTAAGCCGTTATTATCGGTGATTACGCCGATTAGTATCGATCACAGTCAGGTGCTGGGCAGCAGCTTGACTGAAATTGCCACAGCAAAAGCTGGTATTATAAAAGCTGGTGGACAAGTTATTTCTGCGTGGCAAGAGGACGAAGCTAGAAAAGTTATTGAAGAAAAATCTTGGCAAATAGGTGCAGAAAGCAAAATTTTAACCAAAGAAAATATTCCTTTCTATCAAGTTGCACTTTTGGGGGCTTATCAGCAGGAAAATTGTCATTTGGCTGTGCAAGCTTTAGAGTGGCTGCGAGAGCAAGGAAAAATAAAATTTACACCTGAAGATTTAGCTCAAGGTTTGGCACAAGTAAAATGGCAGGGCAGATTGGAATATATTGCTTTGTCAAAAGAAAAAGAAATCGGTATTTTGCTCGACGGAGCACATAATCCTGCTGGGATTAATGCGTTATGCCATGAACTAAGTACCACTTGGCAAAAGCGAAATATTATCCTTTTATTGGGCATTTTAGATGATAAAGAACAATTAACCATGGCAGAAAAAATTATTCCGTTGGCCCAAAAAGTAATTATTACTTGCCCTGATACAGGAGAAAGAGGAGTGCATTGGCAAAGGGTTGCAGATTATGCAGCTAAGCTCTGTCCAACTGGTAAAGTGGAAATTATTTCTGAGCCTGAAAATGCTTTGCGTCATGGGATAGCTGGATTGCAAAGTGGAGATTTGTTTTGTATTACAGGTTCCTTGCATTTGTTAGGAGATTGTCGAAGTATTTTAAAACAGTTATTTTTAGCAGACAAGCAGCATATTCTGTAAAGTAGTTGAGTGAAAATGCTGAGGTGGTCGGTTAGTGAAACGCATATTGAGTATGATGCTTTCTTTCATATTTTTGCTCTGTTGTATTCAAACCTAGGTAATTATTTAGTGCAGGAAATGAGAATGTTGCACAATGCACCTGAAGTGGAAATACAACATAGAGAGGAAGTCACCACTTATAAAGTTTTGCGATTGGAGCCACGCGAATATTATACGGTACATTTAGGGACTTATGATGAATTGATGGCTTGTCAGGAAAAGATAGATCAACTAGCAGGCTTGGGCTATAGGCCTTTTGTTGCGAAAGAATTTCCGTATAAAATAAGGATTGGTTGTTTTGCCTTAGAAGAACAGCTGGATAAGTTGCCGCAGGAATTATTGCTTGTCGGGCAAGACGTTTATTTGGAGAAATGTTTGCATAATCAGCATAGTTTGAAGTTTAGGGAAGATGATGCTTTTGCCAGAGAGCAGCTTTCTTCCTTAGTTGCTGGTTATGACATTTTATTGCAGCATTCTTTAAATATGTTTCAAAGTTGGCAGGCTGATATTTATACTGAAGAATTATGGCGGCAAATGATTACGCAGCTGCAGGAAGAAGGTAATAATCTTTTAGAGCAAGTACAGTTAGCTGCTCAAAATTGTCCTGCTTCAATTTATAGTAGGCTATTCGATTTGCACGAAGTGACAGAAAATTATTTAGAAAGTCTGGTAAAAATAGCAGAATTTCCTGAAAATTCAGCAGTTTGGTCAGCCCAAAGCTATTTGCTGGAATTATTTGAGCAGTATGAACAAATTTTGAAATTGGATATAAAATGATATTTAATGGGAATAATAAAAATGAATGTAAAAAAATTAACAAACACCATTGCTAATCAGAAAAAAAATTATTATAATGAAAAAATGAAAATATAATTCGCGATTTTAGATTAAACTAGAAGAGGTGTTGACATGGGAGTAGAAATAAAAATACCGGAGGCAACTATTAGTAGAATTTCTGTTTATTCAAGATATTTAGTAGAAGTAGAGCGACAAGGTATTGTCAATATATCTTCTGGTGAAATTGCGGAGGGTGTAGGTGGTACACCAGCTCAGGTTAGAAAAGACTTAGCCTATTTCGGTGCGTTTGGTACACGTGGAGTTGGTTATAATGTGCGTTTGCTTAATCAAGAAATCAAAGAGATTTTGGGTTTGAGCAGACAGTGGGATGTTATTTTAATTGGTGCTGGTAATTTAGGCTCAGCTTTAAGTCAATACCGGGGTTTTAGAGAACGCGGATTTAATATTTTAGCTGTTTTTGACAATGATATGAATAAAGTAGGTTTGAAATTAAATGGTTTGCCTATTTATGCTATCAATCAAATGGCTGATTTTATTAGAGAAAATAAAGTATCTATCGGGATTATTGCTGTACCTGCTGATTATGCACAAGATGTAGCTGATATTTTGATTGATAGTGAGATAGAAGGTATTTTAAACTTCGCTCCGACAGTGTTGACAGTGCCGGAAGAAGTCATTGTGCGTGATGTAGATTTGGCAGTTAATTTGGAAGTTTTAACTTATAATATTGAGAATAAAGACGTATAAGATAAAAGGTGACCTGAAGTTATTTCGGTCACCTTTTTTGTGAAATTTAGAAAAACATTTAGTGTAAAAATTTGGAAAATGTGATATGATTATGATGAGAATTTGCTCGGATATTTTTTCGTAAGAATAAAATAATATTGCTTGTTTCTCTAGAAGTGTAATGATAAAATTAAACAGGAATAATCTATCTTTTTGTATTTTTTGGAGGCTATTTTATGGATTTTGTTTTGGCATCTGCTTCACCACGACGTTTTGAATTATTACAACAGGTAGGAGCAAAATTTACTGTGCAAGTGAGCGAGGTGCAGGAAGTTATTGACCCTGCTTTAGATGTGCAAGAAACAGTCCAATCTTTAGCTTGGCAAAAAGCGAAAGCTGTCGCTGCTACTCTTCAAGATGGTATTGTGCTAGGAGCTGATACTATAGTTGTTAGCGAGGGTGTGATTTTAGGTAAGCCTAAGACAAAGGAAGAAGCTAAAGAAATGCTTACTTCTCTTTCTGGAAAATGGCATGAAGTCATGACAGGCGTAGCCTTGATTGATGCTAGTGGCAAACAAAAAGATTGGCAGTCAGTAGAAGTTACCCGAGTAAAATTCAGAAATCTTACTGAACAGGATATTGCTGCCTATATTGCCACCAATGAGTGTATGGATAAAGCCGGAGCGTATGGTATCCAAGGCTTTGGTGCGCTTTTGGTGGAACAAATCGCAGGATGTTATTTTAATGTGGTTGGTTTACCTCTCCAAAGGGTGGCAGCTGGTCTGTTTACAATGGGGGTAAATTTATATGACTACGGGTACAAACAGTTATAAAATTAAAGATTATCCACAAGAACTGCGGCCACGCGAGCGCATGGAAATTATTGGTGCTCAAAACTTATCTGACCGAGAACTGCTGGCCTTGATTTTGGCTACAGGTGGCAGGGAAAATAATGTTTTGGAATTGTCGGAAGGTATTTTAAACAAATATGGTGGTTTGTCGGGTTTAGTTGGACTTTCCCAACAAGAATTAATGGAAAATCGTGGGATAGGACAAGCTAAAGCCACTACAATTTTAGCAGTTATGGAAATAGGAAAGCGAATTAGTAGCAAACATCTTGCTTATCGCCCTGTAATTACTGGTGTTGATGATGCGGTTCAGCTCTTAATGGAAAAAATGCGTTATTTAGATCGGGAGCATTTTCAGGCTGTGTTATTAAATACCAAAAATGCTGTGTTGGAAGTGGAGGATATTTCAGTAGGCACTTTAAACAGCTCGTTAGTGCATCCACGCGAAGTCTTTAAACAGGCTGTTAAGAAAAGTGCCAATGCCGTTTTGCTTGGGCATAATCATCCCAGTGGTGATCCGACACCAAGTCCTGAAGATTTACAGATAACGAAGCGTTTGGCAGAAGCGGGAAAACTAATAGGAATAGAAGTTTTGGACCATATTATTATTGGAGATAAAAGTTATTATAGTTTTAAGGAACAGGGATTATTGTAGAGGAAAGAAAGGAGCTAGGCAATGTCTAGAGAAATAGCGATTGATTTAGGAACGGCTAATAGTTTGGTTTATGTTCACGGTAAAGGTATTGTTTTGCGCGAGCCTTCCGTTGTAGCTATTGAAAAAGGGAAAAATAAAGTTTTGGCAGTTGGTGATGAAGCCAAAAAAATGATTGGTCGTACACCGGGCAACATTGTGGCAATAAAACCATTGAAGGATGGCTTTATTGCTGATTTTGATGTGGCTTCCAGTATGCTGAAATATTTTTTCAGCAAAACATTAACTAATACCGGCTTTTTTTCAAAACCACGGGTAATTGTTTGTGTGCCAGCTGGAACTACTTCTGTAGAGGAAAGAGCAGTGCGTCAAGCAGCTGTTCAAGCTGGTGCTAAAGAAGTATATATCATGGAAGAGCCAATGGCAGCTGCTATCGGTGCAGGATTACCAGTCGAAGAACCTACTGGCAGCATGATTGTAGATATTGGTGGCGGGACTACTGACGTTGCAATTATTTCCTTGGGTGGTATTGTTACCAGCCAATCTATTCGTATTGGTGGCGACAAGATGGATGATGCCATTGTTAACTTTGTTAAGAAAAAATACAATTTATTAATTGGGGAAAGAACTGCCGAGGATATTAAAATTGCTATTGGAAAAGTTCATGCTATGCCTGACAGTGAGCCTTTGACTTATATGGTTAATGGTCGGGATTTGATGACAGGCTTGCCAAGACAAGTTGAAATTTCTGACGATGAAATTCATTTGGCGTTTAAAGAAATCATTCAAAGTATTGTAGACTCTATCAAATCTTGTTTGGAAAAAACACCACCTGAATTAGCAGGTGATATTATTCAACGTGGTATTGTTTTAGCAGGCGGTGGTGCTTTAATTCGGGGGATGGATTTATTAATTGCCGAAGAAACAGGAATGCCTGTCTTTATTGCTGAGGACCCATTGAGCAGTATTGTTTTGGGTGCAGGTAAAGCGTTGGAAAACATTAATTTATTGAAACAAGTTGCTTCCGGTGGAAAAAAACTTAATTAAGTAAGGATTGAACAATATGTCCAAGAAGAAAATTGTCGGAACTATTGCAGCAATGTTGACTGTAAGTATTATTTTTATCACGACAGCAGCCAATACAATAGAGCCAAGAGAAGATTTGACCATATTGGAAAAGGGACTGCGTATTGCTGCTAGTCCTTTTCAACATGGAATGGCAGCAATTGACGATTGGCGTGGTCGTGTAATGTATTTTTTTGTAGACAGAACACAATTGCAGGAAGAAAATATTTTTTTGAAAAAAGAAATTAGTCTCTTAAAACAGGAAGTAGATACTTTAAAAGATGCGGCGTTGGAAAACGAACGACTGAGGGAAATGCTTGCTTATCAAGAGGAAACTAAAGGACAATATAATTTGCAAGTAGCTAAAATTATTGCTGAAAATGATAGTAATTTACAACATACAGTTATCTTGAATTTAGGAAGCGATGATGGTGTTGCTAGTGGAATGTCTGTCATTAATCAAAATGGCTTGATCGGAAGAGTTATTAATGTGCAGCCAAGCACTAGTGAGGTGTTATTATTATCTGACCGCGAAAGTGCTGTGGGAGCTAGAGTGTGGGCGACTAGAGAAACGATTGGTGTTGCCGAAGGCGGTGGTGATAATGACGCATTTTTGGAGTTAATTCATTTAGCCCATGATGCTGAAATTCAAGAAGGTGACGAAATTATTACTTCTGGCTTAGATAGTATTTTTCCAGCTGGCATTAGAATAGGAAAAATTGTCAATGTAGAGTTTGATTCTAGTGGCTTGACCAAAACGGCATATATTCAGCCTTATGTGGATTTTACAAAGCTGGAAGAGGTTTTTATTATGCTTAACTCCGGCGAAGGGGGCATTTAAAGAATGAAAGTTCTCCTTCTTTTTATTGCCGGTTTTTTTGCCGTGCTTCTACAAAATACTGTTTTTAATGTTTTAGCAGTAGCTGGTGGAAAACCTGATTTTATCTTGATTTTTATCGTTTTTTTTGCCATCTTTAGAGGACCTGTTCAAGGTGGCTTATTAGGTATGGGTTTAGGTTTGTTGGAAGATTTAATAATTGGTAGATTTATCGGTATAAACGCTTTGTGTAAAGGTTTTATCGGATATTTGGCAGGGACATTAGAAAAACGCCTGTATAAAAATAATTTTTTAGTTCCCATGGTTGCTTTAGTGGCAGCTACCTTTGTGCAGACATTTTTATATTGGCTGCTAAGCTGTCTGATTGGGAGTGTTGTTGGTTTAGATAAAATGTTGTTGGTAGCCATACCTGATAGTATCTACAATATGTGTTTTGCACCTATTATTTATGCGATTTTCTATCATATTAACCAAAAAAATAAAGACCAGGAATAAATTAATAAAAGGAGATGAAAAAAATGCAGACGCAGGAACGCAAAAAAATAGAAAAAGCGACAAAAATTTATACGGCTGTAGTTTTTTTCATCATTGCTATTTTAGTGGGTCGTTTAGCTTGGCTGCAAATTTGGCAGAATGACCTTTATCAATCAAAAGCCGATAATAATCGCAACCGTTTGATGACTATTACTGCAAAACGTGGTGATATCATCAGTAGTGATGGGGTTGTTTTAGTTACAGATAGACCAAGCTATCAAGTAGTATTGGATAATCAGATAGTACGAGGTAATACGGAGGTTATCGAGACTTTAGCCAAAATTCTTAATGATGAAAAATTGACGGCAGAGGCAATTCAAGAAATTTGTGATGAAAACAGGATGCGGCTGTATAAGCCAATTGTGTTAAAGAAAAATATTGATATTGAAACAGTAAGTCAAATAGAAGCGAGACGAAGTGAGTTGGAAGGTGTTAGTATCGAGTCAGCTTCTGACCGAACATATCTTTATGGTAATATAGCAGGTCATGTGCTGGGCTATCTAGGAGAAGTCAGTCAAGCTGAACTAGATGCCCAAGCAAACGGTGAGACTGATACCAATTATCGTATGGGGGATTATGTCGGTAAAGTTGGGTTGGAAAAATATTATGACCAAATTTTGAGAGGAAAAGATGGTTATAAGCAAGTAGAAGTAAATGCCAATAATAGACCACTTAGCGATGTAAAAATTGTTGAGCCCATGGAAGGTGCTAATTTAGTTTTAACACTTAATTATGAGCTGCAAAAAGTCTTGGAGGAAGCCTTAGATAAAAATATTGCTTTGTTGAAAACCTCTAAACGTTCGGACAAGGTGGAAAATGCAGCTGCAGTTGTAATTGAAGTCAACACAGGGGCAGTTTTGGCTATGGCTAGTAGACCTGATGATAAAATTACTCAGCAAAACCGCGTTATTCAAGGTCGTTATATTCCAGGCTCAATTTTTAAACCGATTACAGCTATTGCTGCCCTGGAAACAGGAAATGTAACCCCAACGGAAAAAATTCATAATCCAGGGCGTTATTGGAAGGCGCCTTATATCAAATCTACAGCACCGATAGGTTATTATAATCTTTATTCGGCTATGGGTAAATCTGATAATGTTTATTTTCAAGAAATTGGGCGCCGTACTGGCATTGATGCCATTGGTTATTACGGGGCAGAGTTTGGCTTGGATACTCCAACAGGGATAGACTTAGCGTACGAAAATCGAGGCGAAAGAGTATCAGAAGGTTTGCCGACGGAAGAAAAAAGACAAGCTTATCATGATTGGGCTGGTGCTGTTTGGGCAGAACGTTATGATAAAAAAATTGCCGAAACAGAAGAAGAATATAAAAATTTGATAGCAGCAGCGACAACTAATGAGGAAAAGAAAGCTTTAGAGAAAAAACGCAAAAACGCTATTGCTATTTTAGAAGCAGATAAAAAAATCAATGTAAAATGGAATACAGAATGGCATGAGGCTGATACCTATAATGTGGCTATTGGTCAAGGGCGACAAAACTATACACCGATGCAGTTGGCAGTTTATATTGCGGCTATTGCTAACGGCGGCACAGTATATCAGCCATATCTTGTTCAAAAAATTTGTGATAGTCAGGGTGGTGTCCTGCAGGAAATCAAGCCGACGATACTTCATCAGGCAAATGTCAGTGTGAAAACTTTGGCAGAAATTCAGAAGTCTTTATTGGCAGTAACTGATGTAGGTGGTACTGCTTATGGTTATTTCCAATCCTTCCCGAAAGATATTAAGGTAGCTGCGAAAACAGGGACAGCTCAACCGGGGGGCAGTGGTTATCGGACAAGTACGCAACAATACTATGACGGTGTTTTTGTCGCTTATGCTCCAGCTGATAATCCACAAATAGCTTTTGTTTCTGTAGTGGAATACGGTTATAGTGGTGCAGGTTCAGGTGCACCTGTTTGTAAAGCTGTATTTGAAGAATATTTTGGCTTAAATCAAGAAGGCGTGATTGCGAGTGAAGATGTTTTCATGTATAATGAATAAGATAGGTAGAAATATGAGGTGAACGGAATGAGCGAACCGGTAACATTTAAAGGAAATAAAGATGGTATAGTGATGTTGTTGGACACTAAGGTAGAGTTTGAGGAACTTTGCCAGTTAATTGTGCAAAAATTATGGGAGTCCAGAAACTTTTTAGGTGGTCAAACAGCATTGACGATTAATACCGGTGAACAACCTTTGGAACAAGGACAGCAGTTGGCTTTGAAAGTATTATTGCAATCTTTGGGACACCAAGTGAAACGCTTTATTCCGGAAAATGCAGAAATAAAAGAAAATTTAAGAAGTGAAGAAATAATAGGTACGCCACGCGAAAAGAAAAGTCTCACTCGTTCTAAAGTGGGGCGTATCAGTAACCATACTACTAATAATACGAGTTTGGAAGGAATCGAAAATTATTTGGCTGAAGGGGCAGTAATTATTCGGAAGAATATTCGCTCCGGTCAAAAAATTGAATATGATGGTACACTGGTTATTTTAGGTGATGTTAATGCTGGTGCAGAATTGGTAGCGACAGGTCATATTTTGGTGTTAGGTACATTAAGAGGTTTGGCTCATGCGGGCAGTGATAATAACTTGAATGCTGTAGTTTATGCCCAAAATTTATTGCCATTACAACTACGTATTGGTGATTTAATTGCTCGGGCACCGGAGAATGAGCAGACTGAAAACAAAGGACCGGAAATAGCTCGTGTTGTTGATGAAAAAATTATTATTGAAGAAGCATAAGAAAGTTTGAAAGCCGATTTTAGGAGGTAAAAAAATGGGAGAAGTTATTGTTGTAACATCCGGTAAGGGTGGCGTAGGCAAGACAACTACGGCAGCAAATATTGGGACAGGCTTAGCAGCTCAAGGTAAAAAGGTAGTATTATTAGATACTGATATTGGTCTGCGCAATTTAGACGTAGTATTAGGTTTGGAAAATCGTATTGTTTATGATATCGTTGATATCGCCCATGGTCACTGCAAATTAAAACAAGGTATGATTAAGGATAAACGCTTTGATGATTTATACTTAATCCCTGCTGCACAAACAAAAGAAAAAACAGCAGTTAACGAAGAACAAATGCGAGCAATTTGCAATGAATTGAAGCAGGAATTTGATTATATTATTATTGACTGTCCTGCTGGCATTGAACAGGGCTTTAAAAATGCTATTGCTGGTGCTGACCGTGCTTTTGTAGTTACCAATCCTGAAGTATCTGCAGTAAGAGATGCTGACCGTATTATTGGTCTTTTAGAAGCCAATAGCTTGAACAATCCGCAATTAATTATCAATCGTGTGCGTCCAAACATGGTTAAGCAAGGCGATATGATGAGTGTAGAAGATATTTTGGAAATTTTGGCAGTGAAATTATTAGGTGTAATTCCTGATGATGATAATATCGTTATTTCTACTAACCGTGGTGAGCCTGTAGTCTTAGATGAGCAGGCTAGAGCAGGTAAAGCTTATCGGAACATCGTACGGAGAATTATGGGTGAAGAAGTTCCTCTATTGAACTTGGATGAAGAAGAAGGCTTTTTCTCTAAATTAATGAAGGTCTTTAAAAAATAGGGGGCGAGAAAGATGGCTAACTTTTTGCAAAAATTACTGGGGATGGAAAAAAACAGTAAGGATATGGCGAAAGATCGCTTGAAATTAGTTTTAATTCAGGACCGTGCCAATATGTCTCCAAATATGCTTGAAGATTTACGCAAAGATTTAATTATGGTTATTTCCAAATATATGGATTTTGATGAGAAAAATTTAGATGTTCAAATGGCAGAACAAGATAATATGACTATGCTGGAAGTGAACATCCCTATTGCCAATGTAAAAAGAAATATCAACTAACAATCCTCCCCTGACTTGAGTTCAGGGGAGGCACTTTCATTTGCGAAAGGAAAAGATATTTATGAATTTTTATCGTAAGCTAATCGGCAAAATGGATTTTATTTTGTTGGCTGTCATTGCCGTGATTCTAGTTTCCGGTTTATTGATTTTGAATAGTGCTGCAGCCAGCAAGGAACAAGCTTATGTCATGAAACAGTCTATGTGGATTGTGATAGGAATTGTTTTTTTACTATTAACTATCCAGTTTGACTATACGATTTTACAAAAATATGTGAAACCTTTATATATATTTAATCTTCTGCTCCTGATTGCTGTATTAATTTTCGGGCGAGAAATTTCTGGAGCTCGTTCTTGGTTTGTCTTTCCTGGGATAGGAAGCTTGCAGCCAGCAGAACTGGCCAAGATAATGACGATTATCTGTTTTGCCCATTTTTTAGATGAACGCAGAGGTAACTTAAATACATTGTGGGAGTTAATACCTTGCTTTATTTTTGTAGCAATTCCTGTTTTTTTGATTTTATTGCAGCCTGACTTGGGTAGTGCTTTAGTTTTTATTGCTATTTTAGTTGGGATGATGTTTGTGGCAGGGGCTAACCCTAAAATTTTGTTAACCATTTTTGGTGGTGGTGTGTCTATCATCTTAATCTATTTGCTAGGCGTTTGGAAATTGGGTTGGTGGTGTCCACTAAAAACTTATCAGCTTAATCGTTTTTTAGTTCTTTTTGATCCTAATATTGACCCACGTGGGGTAGGCTACAATGTTTGGCAGGCGAAAATTGCTATTGGCAATGGTGGTTTGTTTGGCGAAGGTTTAGGTATGGGCAGTCAAACAACTGGTTCTTTTTTGCCTGAGCAATGGACTGATTTTATTTTTGCCGTATATGCTGAAGAATTTGGCTTTATTGGGGCTGGTTTATTGCTGCTTTTGTTTGCGGTTTTACTATATCGTGGCTTACGCATTGCCATGCTGTCTAAGGATTTGTTCGGTGCGTTGATTGCTACTGGCGTGGTAAGTATGTATTTATTTCATATTTTAGAAAATGTGGGAATGTGTATGGGATTAATGCCGGTTACTGGTATTCCTTTGCCTTTTGTCAGCTATGGCGGCAGCTCTATGTTGGCTAATTTTTTTGGTATAGCTTTGCTGCAAAATATTTATGTGCACCGACAAAGATTAATTTTCTAGATAAAAGATTACCGGTAAGCAGCTATTAAGCTTTGCCGGTAATTTTTTTGCCTCTTTTTGAGAATAGTCAGGTTGTGGTATAATAAAAAGATAATATAGACGAGGCAGGTTAAAGGAAAATGACTGAAAGCAGAGAACAATGGTTAAAAGCGTTATTACACATGGGTAAACCAGGAGAAAAAGGTGCCCGTTTAAATCAATTGCTGAGTTTAATCAGTGGTGGGGAAATACAATATGTAGAGTGGCTCTATCCTGAGTTGAAAGAAGAGCAGCTTAAAGGGGAAGAATTGCAAAATCTACTAAATGAAAAATTACAGCAAGAAGGTCTAGCAGCAGTTTGGCCTGCTAGTTTGCCACAATTTCAAGGTGCAGGTATTTTGCAGGACAATAAAAATGAGGCGGGCTTATATTTGGTGCTGACTTATGCTGATGCGGCAGATTTTTATCAAGAAGAATTAAAAGAAATGCTGCTTTGGTTACAGCAAATGCAGCAAA
>JAFXJE010000028.1 GCA_017532485.1 Peptococcaceae bacterium
GCTTTATGCAAAACTTTTGGCAGAGAAGACTTCATTCTTGTCCCCTGCCCCGCAGCCAAAATTATCGCCGTAACACTCATTTATATCTCTCCTTAAAACCATTACTTCTATAGAATTAGTGTAGCATATTTTTTTAACTTCTAACAGTATTTTTATTTTCTAGATGCAATTTTATTGCACCGTCTATACTTTTCCTCTATAATAATTTTATTGAATTACGATTCGGAATACTATTAAATCCAATTAAAAGGAGTTGTCTCATGATTATTTTAGTCGTTAACAGTGGTAGTTCCTCATTAAAATTCCAGTTGTTAAACATGAATGATGAGTCTATCATGGCCAAAGGTGTTTTAGAAAAAATTGGTCTGCCTGATTCCATTTTTACTCTGAAATATCAAAATGAAAGCCACACAGAAGTATCAGCTATCGCCAACCACGAAGCAGCAGTAGAGATTATGTTAAATGCTTTACTTAGCCACGAAGCAATCGGTCTGAAATCTTTGGAAGATATCAACGCCGTTGGCCATCGTGTAGTCCAAGGTGGCGACAGTTTTGACCGCGCTGTTATTATCAACGATGAAATCAAACAACAAATCAGCGATTATGCTGTCATGGCACCTTTACACAATCCTGCTCACTTAGCAGGTATCGAAGCTTGTGCCAAAAGTATGCCAAATACACCACAAATAGCAGTATTTGATACAGCTTTCCAACAAACTATGGAACCTAGTGCCTATGTTTATGGTCTCCCTTACGAATTGGCACAAAAGCACAAAATTCGCCGGTATGGTGCCCACGGTACATCTCACAAATATGTATCTCATGAAGCCGCTGGATTTTTAGGTAAACCAATCGAAGAATTAAAAATTATCACCTGTCATTTAGGCAACGGCAGCAGCATTGCAGCTGTAGAACATGGTAAAGCCATTGATATTTCCATGGGCTTTACTCCACATGAAGGCTTACTGATGGGTACACGTTGTGGCGATATTGATGCTACAGCTGTACTGTATTTAATGCAGCGTGAAAATCTAACCGCTGCTGAAATGGATACTATGTTGAACAAGCAATCCGGTCTTTTAGGTATCTCCGGCGTCAGCAGCGATTTCCGTGACTTAGATAACGCTATTGCCGAAGGTAACGAAAGAGCTAAATTGGCCAAAGACATTTTCATTCGTCGTGTAAAAAAATATATCGGCAGCTATGCTGCCTTGATGAACGGTGTAGATGCCATCGTTTTCACAGCTGGTATTGGTGAAAACGGCTGGGATGTGCGTGAGGCTATCTGCAGCGACTTAGATTTTCTTGGTGTAAAAATTGATGTAGAGAAAAACAAGTGTCGTGGCAAACTGGTAGATTTCTCCACAGATGATGCCAAAGTTCGCTGTATCGTTGTTCCTACCAACGAAGAATTGGCTATCGCTACCGAAGCTGCAGAATTAATCAAAAAATAAGGAGGCTCTTTTATGGATTTCTTAACTCAAGTCAAAGAAAAGGCAAAAGCAAAACAAAAAACCATCATTTTACCCGAAGGTACCGAAATCCGTACTTTAAAAGGTGCTGTGCAAGCTACCGAACAACAGCTGGCTAAAATTATCCTTTTAGGTAATATAGGAGCAGTCCAAAATTTAGCAAATCAAGAAAATCTTTCTTTAGACGGCATCACCATTATTGATGTTGCGTCCAGCGACAAATTAGAACAATACGCTGAACAATTTTATGAACTGCGCAAACATAAAGGTATGACCTTAGAAAAAGCCCAAGAGACCATGCGCAACCCATTATATTTTGGCAATATGATGCTGATGAATAACGAAGCTGACGGTATGTTGGCAGGGGCTGAAAACACTACAGGTGATGTCCTGCGTTCAGCTTTACAAACTATCAAGACAAAACCTGGTATCAATACTGTATCTGGTGCTTTCGTTATGATTACCCCTGACACCACCTTAGGTGATAATGGTATTTTCATTTTCGGTGATTGTGCCGTAAATCCTAATCCGGACAGCCAACAATTAGCCGATATCGCTTTAAGCTGTGCTCAAACCAAAGAAAGCTTATTAGGTGGCGAAGCTAGAGTAGCTATGTTGTCTTTCTCTACCAAAGGTTCTGCACGCCATGAAAATGTAGACAAAGTAATTGAAGCTTTAAACATTGCCAAAACAGCAGCTCCTGAACTGCATATCGACGGTGAATTGCAATTAGACGCAGCTATTGTACCATCCGTAGCCCAAACTAAAGCTCCAGACAGCAATGTTGCTGGTACAGCTAATGTTTTAGTCTTCCCTGACCTGCAAGCAGGCAATATTGGTTATAAATTGGTTCAACGCTTTGCCAAAGCTGCCGCTATCGGTCCAATCCTGCAAGGTATGGCAAAACCAGTCAATGACTTATCTCGTGGCTGCAGCGTGCAAGATGTAGTAGACATGATTGCTGTTACAGCTTTACAATGTGAATAAAAATGATAAAAGCTAGGACTTTCGTCCTAGCTTCTTCTTTTGCTTATTACATGGCGTCATATGCTGTTAAAGTGATACCTTCTTGCAGCGCATTATATTTTTGCCAATCATTATGATAAGCATAGCCTGCTTGCATCCACTGTAATTCGGCACTGTTCAACGCCAATTCAGCCTGCATAAATTCCAACTGAGAAATCATTCCACGTTCATATTTCAACTTAGTAAACTCAAACAACTTCTTCTCATTTACATATTTATCGCGTGCAATCTGATAAGCCTTACCATCAGAATTAATCTTTGCCAACAAAGATTTTAAGTTATTTTCGATAGTTTCTTTTTTTGTAGTAATCTGCAAATCTGTCGCTTTGATATCTTGGTCAAGCGCCTGGCGTTCGTCACTGCCCAAATCTGTTAAATCAGTATCTTTGTAATCGGCTTTTGTTCTTTCCAAAGTTTTCAGCTCATAGTTTTTATCAATAAAATGGTCAATCAAAGCTTCTGTATAAGGTGGTGCCGGCTCAATCGCAATCGGTGGTGCCATAATATTGGTAATTTCCAAAGGACTACCCATATTGCGACCAATCATCAAGTTGATTTGGCGTTTCAGCATAGTTAAGCTTTCTTCTAAACCAGCCAAAGAATTTTGTGCCTCCAATAAATTGCTTTGAGCAGATATCATATCTGTAGTTACTGCCATTCCCAATTTTTCCTGCATTTCTGTAATAGCTGCTGCTTTTTCTGCCAAAGCTACTTGTTGTTTAGTCAGTGCAATTGTTTTTTCCAACTGTGCATAGTTTAAACAAAGCTTTTCTGCTACCAAGCGTACTTCTTTCTGCCAGTCACTCATAGATTTCTCCAAATCTTCCGTAGCAACATCTAAATCATCCAA